>DATJOU010000351.1:0-2034 GCA_035506775.1 Solirubrobacteraceae bacterium
TGCATGGCCGCGAAGTTCTTCACCGGATTGGACCTGGACGGGCCCGATCCCGAATGCATTCACGGCCATGGGGAAGAGGCGCTCCGCCAGGCCAACGCCGGCTCGCCACCGCGGCCCTCGGCGGATCACGGCGTCCGACGCACGCCCATCCGTCTGGTGGCGCGGACCTGAAGGCGGTGCGTGGGCCGTCGTGGACCGAGATCGCAGCGAGAGGGCGTCGGTGTCTGCTCATCGTGCCGCTGGGTTCCTACGAGCAGCACGGACCTCACCTTCCCCTCGACACCGACACGTGCATTGCGGCGGCGCTCGCGGAGCGGGCCGTCGAGCTGCCCTTCGTGGTGGTGGCCTCCCCGCTCGCCTATGGCGCGAGCGGGGAGCACCGGGGCTTTCCCGGGACGCTCTCGATGGGCACCGCTTGTCTCGCTGAGGTCGTGGTCGAGCTGGTGCGTTCGGCGAGGACGAGCTGCTCTGGAGTGGTCGTGGTCAACGCCCATGGCGGCAACGGCGAGGCTCTCGAGTTGGCCCGCCGGCGCTGCCAAGCCGAAGGCGACCAGGTTCGCGTGTGGAACGCGACCATCGAATCCGGGGACGCGCACGCGGGGCGGACCGAGACCTCCCTCATGCTCGCCATCGCTCCGGACTCGGTCCGCCTCGGTGCCATCCACCCCGGTCGTCTCGAGCCACTACAGCAGCTGTGGCCCGAACTGCGCAGCGCCGGGGTTCGTGCCGTCTCGCCCAATGGGGTGCTCGGCGATCCGACGCTCGCCAGCGCAGATGAGGGGCTCCGCATCCTCGAGGCCCTGAGCGCACGGCTGATTGCGGTCCTGCGCTCGTGGTGGAGCGAGATCGAGTTCGTGACGAGCGCGACGTCGGCGCGATGAGCCCGGTTGCCCTGGTCACCGGCGCCGCCCGGGGGATCGGCGCGGCGACCACGGAGCTCCTGGTTGGGCAGGGCTGGTCGGTCGTGGCGGTGGACGCCTGTTCCGACGACCCGGTGATCCCCTATGCGCTTGCCCGACGAGAGGACCTCGCCGCTCTCGAAGCTCGCCACCCAGGCCACGTGTGCGCAGCGGTGGGCGACGTCCGGAGCCAGAGCGACCTCGACGCTGCCGTCAGCCTCGCTGTGGCCCGTTTCGGGCGGCTCGACGCCGCGGTCGGCGCGGCCGGGGTGGTGGCCGGTGGCCGGCCCCTGTGGTCGATCGACGATGCCGAATGGGACGTGCTGTTCGATGTCAACGTGATCGGCGTCCGCCGCCTCGCGCAGGCCGTCGTGCCGCTGTTGCTCGAGGCAGACCCACCGCGCCAGGGTCGTTTCGTGGCCGTCGCGTCGGCCGCCGGAGTGCTCGGGCTTCGCCGGCTGGGTGGCTACGTGGCCTCCAAGCACGCCGTGATCGGCATCGTGCGAGCGTTGGCCGCGGACCTGGCCGGGACGGGCATCACTGCGAACGCGGTGTGTCCCGGCTCGACGCGGACCGCGATCCTCGAGGCATCCGCTCGCGTCTACGGCCTGGAGTCCGGCGAGGAGTTCGCCGCCCAGCAACTGATCGAGCGGCTCCTCGAGCCCGCCGAACCGGCGGCCTTGATCGCCTGGCTCTGCGGTCAGGGTTCGAGCGGGGTCACCGGCGCCGTGTTGGCCGTCGACGGTGGCATGACGACGTCTTGAACGCCGCCGGCACGTCGCTCGAGTGGGGTCCGGCTCGTCGACGCCGGACACCATCTGTCGTCGGACGGGGTCCTGGTTCCACCTCCGAACGAAAGGCCGCAGACGAGCAGGCAGCAGGGGTCTGGATCCGGTGGCGCGGCGACCGACGCCCTAACGTGGTCGGCAACATGCGGGCCGCCTCGCTCCTGGGCTTGGGCATCGTGCCCCCGGCCGGCCGGCTCGGGGCCGAGGACGTGCCGGACCACGGCGTCTTCCGTTCGTTCGCAGGGCACAGACGGTGATCGACCGGCGGGTCACCGAGACTGCGCACGGGTTGGCACGCACCGAGCGCGTCGCGACCGATCCGGCGCTCGACGGGCTCGGCCCGCTCA
>DATJOU010000352.1:0-3547 GCA_035506775.1 Solirubrobacteraceae bacterium
AACGCCTCGGTGTACGTGCGGGTGCAGGACGCCAAGGCCCACTGCGAGCGGGCGCGCGAGCACGGGGCGAAGATCGTCATGGAGCCGACCGACTTCGAGTACGGCGAGCGCCAGTACGCCGCGGAAGATCCGTTCGGGCACCGGTGGACCTTCTCCGAGACGCTGTCCGACGTGGACCCGGCGGACTGGATGCAGCCGTGAGGGGCTGACGGTGGCTTCCGGGAGCGAGCCCGGGGAGGCCGCGGCGAAGCCCGAGCAGCGCGCCGCGGATTCCGAGGGCGGGGCCTCGTTCGGCCTCCCGCCCGACTTCATCGGCAGGACCCCCAAACAGCGCCGGGAGGTCGTGTGGGCCCTGGCTCAGGTCCGTTCGCGGACCCGCAAGTCGCTCCCCGAGACGATGCGACACTCCGGAGAGGACGGGGAGCCCGGAGTCGTCCCGGCCCTCACCGTGGCCCTCCAGACGGATCCGGACAAGCTCGTAAAACGCCACGCCGCGTACGGCCTCGCGTGCGTTGCCGACGACGCGATCGTCCCCCCGCTGCGCGGCGCCCTGGCGCTGGCGGACCCCGCCACGAAAGGCCACGCGATCCTCGGGCTGGGCCGGCGGCGGGCGCGGGAGGCGGTGCCGGAGCTCGTGGGGCTGCTCGATGACCGCTACGCGTCGCTGATGGCAGCGGACGCGCTGGTGGCGATCGGCGACGAGCGGGGGCTGGGAGGCCTCAGCGCGGCGGCCGGGCGCGGCCTGCCGCTTCGGCGCCACCGCCTGCGCCGGCGCGTGTGGGCGCTGGAAGCGGCGCTCGGTCAACAGCCACCGGGGTAGTCGGGCGGCGGGGGCGAGAGGCTCGTTCAGCGGTCCCGCAGTAGGCCACGCGGGCCGGCATCAACTCGCTTGAACGCCGCCAGCGTCGCGTCGCTGGAGGCGGCCGCGATCTCGGTTTCCAAACCCGCCAGGTTGACGCGACGCACGAACCCCTCGGGACCTCCGAGCGGCGCGAAGAAGTCGTCGTAGTGCGTCGGGACGATCACGCGCGGGTCGAGCTTGGCCAGCACGCGCTCCCAGTAGCGCGGTGTCACCTCCCGGCCGGCAACACCCGCCAGGAACACGTCCACCGGGTCGTGTCCCAGCTCGTCATCGTCGAGGTCGGCGCTGCCCTGGTGGTAGAGCGACACCCCCGCGACCTGCAGGCGGATCCCGTACACGGGTCCACACCGGTAGGCGGTCGGCACGAGCCCGTCGAGGGCCTCGCACGTCAGAGGGCCGTCCATCGGCACCTTGCGCCCCAGGAGCAGCTTCGAGTGGCGACTGGGAACGAACGTGACGAGGAACGGCCCCAGCTCGTATGGCTGATGCGGCTCGACCTCGATCGCGAGTTCACCCAGGCCGTGCAACGACATCAGGTGGGCGAGCGAGCTCGACCCGTAGGCGGGCGCACGGTGTCGCGCGGCGAGTGCGGGGGCGTCCACGGCATGGTCGAAGTGGGTGTGCCCGACGAGGACCCCGGCGACCCTGCCGGGAGCGTCGGCGTAGGTGTCGAGCAGCTCGAGGTCGGGGAGTGCTTTGCGACGCAGCACCAGCGAGCTGAGCGGCACCCTCGACACGTAGGGATCGATGAACAGGCTCACGCCTTCGTAGGTCAGGCAATAGCCCGAGACTCCCAGCCACCGCACGTCGAGGTCCGGGGGAAGGCCGACCGGCACCGACTCCAATGCCCGGATCGTCTGCGAGTCATCGAGAGCCGACACGGCCACCTCCGAGGATCTGCCGCATACCCTCTATGAGCTCCTCACCGCCGGGGCGGGGGGAGCCGGGTGCGCGCCAGGCCACCCACCCGTCAGGGCGTATCAGCACGGCTCCGTCGCGATCGATCCCGTAGGCCTCGAGAAAGGCCTGATCCGCGCCGCGAAGGCCCGGGCCGCCGATTGCGTAGCTGGCCAGCGTCAGCCGCAGTCGCTCGGCGGCCGTGGTGGCCTGGGCTCGCCATGGCTGTCCGTCGGGCCCACACACGAGCGTGAAGCCCGGACCGAGCAGGTCGAGTGTCGAGATCCTTCCGTCGTCCATCCACACGTGCGGCGCTCGGCATCCCGGGGTCGCCGACGGAATGTAGTCCGAGTAGGCGTCGGCGACATCCGGTGGCATGGAACCGTCCGGGATCACCGCTCCCGACTCGTAGAAGGTGCCGAACTCGACGCCGAGGTGGTTGCCGTAGCGGCGCGCCGTCCGGATCGCCTCCTCCGCCCCGATCATCCCCTCCTCGCCTCCGTAGGCGCTGGCGGCGATCAGGGCCACGTTGCGATGGTTCTCCAGCGACTGCTCGGCCGTTGCCATGGACGGTCCCCGTCGCTCGTCGTCATAGGACCCGAGCAGCTCCCACGCCGCTCGCCCCTCCACGCACAGCGCCAGCTTCCAGATGGCGTTCTGCATCCCCTGGAGCCCGGTGTTCACGCCGAGCCCTCCCGTCGGAGGGAACTGGTGTGCCGCGTCACCGCAGAGGAGGATCCTGCCCTGGACGAACCGCTCTGCGACCGCGACGTTCATTCGCCAGCGCCCGACGCTGAGCACCTCCACGGGCAGATCCTCGATGCCAACGGCGGCGCGGACCCAGTCACAGGTCCGCTCGGAGGTGAACGCCTCGGGCTCCCACTGCTCGGGGGTCACGGCGATCTGGCACAGCCACCTTCCACGTGCGTCGAGCGGCTGGAGCACGCCGCTGGCGCCATCGTTGGCGACGAACAGCAGCACACCGGAGCGCTCTCCGACATATCGCTCGACGTCGGCTCGGAAATAGCAGTTGATGAAGTGATGCAGCCCCATCTCCCCGATCAGGCCGATCCCGAGATGCTCTCGAACGAGGCTGTCAATCCCGTCGGCTCCGACCAGGGCCCCGCCCTCGAATTCACGACTTCGGCCCGAAGGGTCCTGAGCCCGGACGCGGACCCTCCGGTCCCCGTCGGCTCCTCCCTCCAGGATGTCGGTGACGCGATGCCCGAAGCAAAGCTCGACGTCGCCGCTCGCCACGCACGCGTCGTAGAGGATCGCCTCGAACAGGTCCTGTGAGGACATCACCGGCAGCGCCGGGCTGATCCCTGGGCCCGGCCCCTCAAAGCCCCTCGACTCGATCTCGCCGATCTGTTCGCCGACGACACTGGTCATGAACCGGATCGGGCTCTTCCACCCCGGGGGCGTATCGACCGCCCGTAGGCGCTCATAGACGAGAGGGCCCCAGTTGCGCGCGATCTCCATCGTGCGTGTGTTGAAGTTGCGCGTCTTCGGGTGCCAGGAGGTGCCATCGCGTTGCTCGAACAGGACGCTCGGCACGCCGAACCGGGCGAGCTCGAGGGCAGCCCCGAGGCCGACTGGGCCACCACCGACGATCAGCACCCGCTCCGGCGATGGCGATGGCGGCGGGCCGGTCACGGGTTCCTCGACCTCATGCCCCGGCGATCGGGGACTGCGTTCGGTTGGTGGGCGTCACGGTTTCCGCCGGCCCGCACTAATGCGGCATTTCTTTCGTTAGCTACTAAAGCATGCGAGTATTGCGTTTGTCAA
>DATJOU010000353.1:0-9005 GCA_035506775.1 Solirubrobacteraceae bacterium
GCCCGACCAGATCGAAGTCGCCGAAAAGGTCATCCACGACGACACAGAACACCCCGAGGAAACGCTGTCCGTCAGCGAAATCCTGGCCCGCTCGAGCAACGTGGGGACGATCGAGATCGGCAAACTGCTGGGCGCCGAAGCCTTCAACGGCTGGGCGCACCGGTTCGGCTTCGGCACGCCCGCCGGGGCGGGGATGGCGGGCGAAGAACAGGGTCTGGTGCTGCCGCTGTCGCAGTACTCGGGGTCCTCGATGGGCAACCTCCCGATCGGCCAGGGCGAGCTCGTGACGCCGATGCAGATGGTCACCGCCTACGCCGCCGTCGCCAACGGCGGGATCCTGCGCCCGCCGCGGATCGTCGGCTCGATCGGCGGCAAGGCGGTCCCCGAGCCGGCGGGCAGGCGCGTGATATCGAGCACCACGGCCACGTCGCTGCGCCACATGCTCGAGGGGGTGCTCGGCCCCGACGGGACCGCGAGCCAGGTCTCGATCCCCGGCTACCAGCTCGCCGGCAAGACCGGGACGGCCAGCAAGATCGACCCGGAAACGGGCGAATACTCACACAGCGCCTACGTCGCCTCGTTCATCGGCTTCGCCCCTGCGACGGACCCCAAGCTGCTGTGCGCGGTCGTCGTCGACGAACCGCAGAGCGGGTCGATCTTCGGCGGCGCCGTCGCCGCGCCCGCCTTCGGGCAGATCATGAGCTTCGCGCTGCCCTACATGAACATCCCGCCGAGCTAGACGGTCCAGGCGGGGCGGCGGGGGCGGCCGGGCCCCATACTCCGGCGGGGCCGGAAACTACACTCACTCACCGATGTCCAGCCGGGCGCCGAGATGAGGCTCGAGCAGCTGCTCGAGGGAGCACAGGCGATCGGCGCGAGCGTTCCCGCGGACGCTGACGGCGCCGGTGTCGAGGTCGACGGCCTCGCCTACGACAGCCGTCAGGTGCACGGCGGAGAGCTGTTCTTCTGCGTGAGCGGGTTCCGCCAGGACGGCCACGAGTTCGGCCCGCGGGCGGTCGCCGCCGGGGCCCGGGCGCTGGTGGTCGAGCGTCCGCTTGGGCTCGGCGTCCCGGAGGTCCGGGTGCCATCGGTACGGGCGGCGATGGCGCCACTGGCGGCGTCCTTCTTCGGGCGGCCCTCGCGCGAGCTGAAGGTGGCCGGCGTGACCGGCACCAACGGCAAGACGACCACCACCTACCTGCTCCGCAGCCTCCTCGAAGGGGCCGGCGGCTACCCCTGCGGGCTGCTGGGGACCGTCAAGTCGGTGGTCGCGGGGCGCGAGCGCGAGGTCGCCCGTACCACCCCCGAGGCGATCGACCTCCAGGCCGACCTGCGGGCGATGCTCGAGGGCGGCGACCGGGCCTGTGCGATGGAGGTCTCCTCCCACGCGCTGGAGCTGCGGCGCGCCGACGCGATCGAGTTCGCCGCCGCGGTGTTCACCAACCTCACCCAGGACCACCTCGACTTCCACCCCACGATGGAGGACTACTTCCTCGCCAAGCGGCTGCTGTTCCATCCCGCCGCGGGCCCGCCCCCGGTCGCCAGCATCGTCAACGCCGGCGACCCCTACGGGAGGCGCCTGCTCGCCGAGCTCCCACGGGCGATCACGTTCGCGATCGGCGAGGAGGCCGACTACCGCGCCGAGGAGCTCCGCTGCGAGCCGGCCAGCTCGACCTTCACGCTGCACGCGGAGGGCTCCCGCCACGAGCTGCAGCTGCCGCTCCCCGGGCGCTACAACGTCGCCAACGCGCTGGCGGCGCTGGCCGCGGCGCGCTCGCTCGGGGTCGAGCTCGAGGCGCTGCTGACCGCGCTCGAGCAGGGGGTGAGGGTCCCGGGCCGGCTCGAGCCGGTGGACGAGGGCCAGCGCTTCGCCGTGCTCGTGGACTATGCCCACACTCCCGATTCGCTCGCCAACGTGCTGGTCGCGGCGCGCGAAATGAGCGCCGCCGCGCCCGGCGGGCCCGGGCGCGTGCTGTGCGTGTTCGGTGCCGGGGGAGACCGCGACCGGGCCAAGCGCCCGCTGATGGGAGAGATCGCCGCTCGCCTGGCCGACCTCGTGATCGTGACCTCCGACAACCCCCGCTCGGAGGACCCCGAGCAGATCATCGCCGAGATCATGGCCGGCATCCCGGGCTCCGGCGCGAGCGCGGGCTCCGGCGCGAGCCGGGGCGCTAGCGTCAGCACCGAGGTAGACCGCCGGGCCGCGATCGCGCGCGGGCTGGAAGCCGCCGCCCCCGGCGATGTCGTGATCATCGCCGGCAAGGGCCACGAGCAGGGCCAGGAGTTCGCCGATGGGCACAAGATCCCCTTCGACGACGTCACGGTGGCCAGGGAGGCGCTGCGGTCGCGCGCGCGTCCCCTGGAGGGGGCCCGCTCCGGATGAGGAGCTGGGACGCCGAGCTCGTGGCCGCGGGCGCCGGGGCCAGGCTGCTGCGAGCACCTGCGGTCGGCGACCCCCCGGGACCGGCAGGCGCCGGGATCGATTCGCGCGCCACGCGGACCGGGGAGCTGTTCGTGGGCCTGCAGGGATCCCGCTCGGACGGGGGCACGCATGCCCCCGCGGCATTGCGGGCCGGGGCCTGGGGCGTGCTGGTGGCCCCGCCGCACGCCGCAGCGGCCCTGGCCGACACCGAGGCCGGCGCGGTCCTCGAGCACCCCGACCCGCTCGCCGGCCTGCAGGCGCTCGCGCTCGCCTGGCGCGAGCAGCTCGGGCGCGGTGGGACCAGGGTCGTGGCGATCACCGGCTCCGCGGGCAAGACCTCGACGAAGGACATCCTGGCCGCGGTGCTGGCGCCGATGGCCCGCACCGCCGCCAGCCCCGCCAACCACAACACCGAGATCGGGCTCCCGCTGGCGATCCTGGGGGCCGGGGAGGAGGTCGAGGTGCTGGTGCTGGAGCTGGCGATGCGCGGGCCGGGGCAGATCGCCGAGCTGACCGGCATCGCCCGTCCCGAGGTGGGGGTCATCGTCAACGTCGGGGCTGCGCACCTCGAGCTGCTGGGCTCCCTCGAGGCGATCGCCGCGGCCAAGGCCGAGCTGATCGCCGGGATGGCGAGCGGCAGCACCGCCGTGGTGCCGTTCGGAGAGCCGCTGCTGGAACCGCACCTCCGCGGGGACCTGCGGACCATCAGCTTCGGCGGCGACGGCGCCGACGTCACGCTCTCAGAGCGCCACCCCGACGGCACGGTCGTGATCCGCGACCACGACCGGTCGGTTCGCCTGCGGCCGTCGTTCTCCCAGGCCCACAACCTGCAGAACCTGCTGGCGGCCGTGGCGGCGGCGCGGTCCCTCGGCTACACCCCCGAAGGGGAGCTGCGGGTGGAGTTCTCCGCGATGCGCGGCCAGCGCCACCCGCTCCCCGGCGGCGGGCTGCTGATCGAGGACTGCTACAACGCCAACCCGATGTCGATGCGAGCGGCGCTCGAGGACCTCGCGGCGAGCGCCCCCGGCCGGCGTGTGGCGGTGCTCGGCGACATGCTCGAGCTGGGGGAGCAGGCGCCCGCGCTGCACCGCGAGGTCGGCCGCCGGGCCGGCGAGGCGGGCGTGGATCTGCTGGTGGCGGTGGGATCGCTGGCGCCTGAGATGGCCGCGGGGTTCCCCGGCGAGGTGCGCACCGTCCCCGACGCGAACGCCGCCGCCGGGCTGGTGCCGCGGCTGCTGGCCGCGGGTGACACGGTGCTGGTGAAGGGGTCCCGCGGCGTCGGGCTGGAGGTCGTGTGCGGCGCCCTGCGGGGGGCCGCGGACGTTCCCGATGGGGGCCACGGCGCCGGCCACACGCCGGGACCGGGTCTGCAGGCCCAGGCCACCGCCCCGGGGCCTCGCTGAATGGGACGCATCCTCTTCGGCGGCATGGCCGCCCTGCTGATCTGCATCTTCCTGAGCCCCAAGTTCATCGAGTTCCTTCGCCGCCGGGAGTTCGGCCAGCAGATCCGCGAGGACGGCCCGGAGGGCCATCACGTGAAGGCGGGCACGCCCACGATGGGAGGCCTGATCCTGTTCCTCGCCGTGTCGGTCTCCTTCCTGATCCTGACCGACTACGAATGGCGTTCGATGGGCGTCTTCGGGGCGGCCATCGCGTGCGCGGCCCTGGGCTTCGCCGACGATTACACGAAGCTCGTCAAGCGGCGTTCGCTGGGCCTTCGCGCCCGCACCATGCTGCTGGTCACGATCGCGATCTCGGTGGGGCTGTGGTTCGTGGCCCAGCACGAGGCGGGGCTGGCGCCGACGCTGATGCTGCGGATCGTCGACTACCACGTGGACCTCGGCCCGCTGTATCCGCTGCTGATCTACCTGGTCGTGGCGGGCACCACCAGCGCGGTCAACCTCACCGACGGGCTCGACGGGCTGGCGGCCGGGTGCGCCGCGATCGTGCTGCTCGCCTACATCGGCATCACCTTCCTGGCCGGCGACTTCGACATGGCGATGCTGGCGGGCTGCCTGGTGGGCGGCTGCATCGGCTTCCTGTGGTTCAACGCCTTTCCGGCCACGATCTTCATGGGCGACACCGGCTCGCTCGGGCTGGGGGGCGCGATCGCCGGGCTGGCGGTGATGACCAAGACCGAGGTGCTGCTGATCCTGATCGGCGGCATCTTCGTGATCGAGGCCCTGTCGGTGGTGATCCAGGTCCTGTCCTTCCAGACCACCCGCCGCCGGGTGTTCCTGATGGCCCCGATCCACCACCACTTCGAGCTGAAGGCCTGGTCGGAGACGAAGATCATCCTTCGCTTCTGGATCGTCGCCTCGATCTGCGCCGCGATCGGGTTCACGATCTACCGCCAGAGCCGCGGCGTCTAGGTTGCCAGGAGGCTTCCGGGTGGACGCGTCGAAGGACCGTCTCGATGGCAAGGGCCGCAAGGGCCACGACGGCCACAAGGGCCAAGCGGGCCACAGCCGTGCGGGAGAGCACGCTGGAGCAGCGCATGCTGCTGACGGCGACCATGTGCCTGCTGGCTTTCGGGGCGGTGATGGTCTACAGCGCCTCGTCGGCCAGCACGCTGCTGCACGGCGGCGGGTACGGGTCCTCCTACCTGCTGAAGTTCCTCGTGTTCGGGGGGGTGGGGCTCGGGTTGATGCACGTGCTGGCACGCGACGGGGTGGCCAAAGTCCATGCCGTCACGGGTCCGCTGCTGGCGGTCTCGTTCGTGCTCGTGGCGGCCGTCCACATCCCCCACGTGGGCGTGAGCGTCAACGGGGCACGGCGCTGGATCGGTCCCGGAGCGCTGCAGTTCCAGCCCTCCGAGCTGCTGAAGATCGCGCTCGTGCTCTACTCGGCCACGCTGCTTGCCAAGCGGCCCGGCTGCGTGCACGACCTGCGCGAGCTGATGCGCCCGCTGCTGACGGTGGTGGGGGCCGCCTGCCTGCTGGTCTTCACCCAGCCCGACCTGGGGACCGCGATGGTGATCGCGTTCACGATCGGGGTGATGCTCGTCGCCTGCGGGATCCCGCTCGCCAAGCTGGGGCGGATCGTCGCCTGCGTGCTCGCGCTGGTGCTGCTGTACGCGCTCGTGCGGCCCTACGCGAGGGCGCGGCTCACCTCGTTCCTGGACCCGTGGGCGCACGCCTCGGGGAGTGGCTTCCAGGCCGTCCAGGGGCAGATCGCGATCGGCTCCGGGGGCCTGCTCGGCGTCGGGCCGGGGCAGTCGGTGCAGAAGATGTTCTACCTCCCGGAGGCCCCCACGGACTTCATCCTGGCGGTCATCGGCGAGGAGCTCGGCGCCGTCGGGGTGTTCGCGCTCATGTTCCTGTACGGGTTGATCGCGTGGGCCGGGCTGCGCGCCGCCAAGCGCGCCCGCAGCCTCTACAGCGCCCTGATCGCCGTGGGGGTGACCACGCTGATCGTCTCCCAGGCGGTCCTCAACACGTTCGCGGTGCTGGGCCTGGCACCGCTCACGGGGGTGCCGCTGCCGTTCGTCTCCTACGGCTCGACGAGCCTGATCGTGATGCTGGCGTCGATGGGCCTGCTGCTGAACGTGGCCGGTGGTGCCAGCGGCCACGTGCGCGCTGTGCGTCCGCCCAGGCGCCGGGCCACCGCCGCAGTCGCCGCCGGCGGCGGGAGCGCCCGCAACGGGGGACGATCCAGCGGTGAGCGCGACCAGCAGGATCGTGATCGCCGCCGGCGGGACAGCGGGACACGTCGTGCCGGCGCTCGCGGTGGCCGACGCGCTGCGGGCTGACGGCGCCGAGGTCGAGTTCATCGGCGGCCGGCGGGCGGAGGCGACGCTGGTCCCCGAGGCCGGCTTCGAGCTGCACCAGATCGCCGTCGAAGGGATGAGCCGCTCGCACCCGCTGAAGGCCCTTCGCGCCCTGGCCCGCGCGGCGCTGGCATTCCCCCGCTCGCGCTCGCTGCTGCGCTCGCTGGCCCCCGACGCGGTGCTCGGCGGCGGCGGCTACGTGTCGGCCCCCGTGGGAATGGCCGCGGTCTCGCTGCATGTGCCCCTGGTGCTGAGCGAGGCCGACAGCCATCTCGGCCTCAGCAACCGCCTGCTGGCCCGTTTCGCGCGCCGCGTGTGCCTCGCCTTCCCGATCCCCGGACGCGAGGCGCCCCGCTACCGCGTCACCGGCCGGCCGGTCCCGGCGGGAGCTGCCGCGCCGGACCGGCAGGCCGCCCGGCGCCGCTTCGGGATCCCGGCCGGGGCCCGCTGCGTGCTGGTGTTCGGCGGCTCGCTCGGCGCCCGCTCGATCAACCTCGCGGCGGTGGAGGCATTCGCCGGGGCCCCGTTCCACGTGCTCCACATCAGCGGCAGCCGTGACTACCCCGAGCTCGCCGGGCGCTCCCTGCCCGACACCTACCACCTGTTCGAGTACCTCGACCTGGAGCGGTTCGGGGAGGCACTCGACGCCGCCGACCTGGCAGTCGCCCGGGCCGGGGGGTCGGTGTTCGAGCTCGCCGCCCACGGGTTGCCGGCGATCCTCGTCCCCTACCCGCAGGCTGCCGCCGACCATCAGAGCGCCAACGCCGGCTGGATGGAGCGGGCGGGGGCGGCGGTGACGGTGGCCGACGGGCAGCTAACGGCCGCGTGGCTGTCGTGGACGGTGGGGGAGCTGCTCGGCGACGAGGGGCGGCTGGCCTCGATGGCCGGGGCGGCCCGCTCGCTGGCGCGCCCCGACGCCGCCCGGGCGGTGGCCGGCGAGCTGCTGGCAGCGGCAGGGCGATGAGCGAGCCGGCGAGGGGCGCGGTGGCCCAGCCCTGGAGCGGGCGGCGGATCCACCTGGTCGGCGTCGGCGGTGCCGGGATGAGCGCCTACGCGCGGGCGGCCCACGCGCTGGGGGCGAGCGTCACCGGCTCCGACGCCAACGACGGTCCCTACCTGGAGGCCCTGCGGACCGACGGGGTGCTCGACGCGCACGTCGGCCACGCCGCCACGAATCTCCCCGATGGCGAGGGGCTGGAGCTGTACTACTCCAGCGCCGTCGCACCCGAGAACCCTGAGCGCGCCGGCGCCCGCGAGCGCGGGATCCCGGAGTGGCCCCGGGCGCGGCTGCTGGGGGAGCTGTCCGGGCTGCGGCGCACGATCGCCGTGGCCGGCACCCACGGCAAGACCACGACGGCGGCGATGACGGTCCATGCGCTGCGCGGGGCGGGGCTGGAGCCGGGCTGGCTGATCGGCGCCACGATCGGCGGCGGTCTGCCCAACGGCCACTGGAGCGACGGCGACTGGCTCGTGGTCGAGGCGGACGAGTCCGACCGCTCGCTGCTGGAGCTGCAGGCCGAGCTGGCGCTGCTCACCAACGTGGAGCTCGACCACCACACGAGCTTCGGCTCCCTGGCGGAGCTGCGCCAGGTGTTCCGCAGCTTCCTCGAGGGGGCCGCCACGGCGGTGGTGTGGGACCGTCCCGAGCTGCTGGCGTTGCGCGAGGGCGCGGTCGTCGCCTACGACGCGCGCGAGGTCGTGCTGGTCCCGGGCGGGTCGCGCTTTCGCTGGCGCGAGCACGACGTCCACCTGTCGGTCCCGGGCGTGCACAACGCACTTGACGCCACCGGGGCGCTCGAGCTGGTCCGCCTCACCGGCGCCGAAGAGGGGCGGGCGGTGGCCGCGCTGGCCGGCTTCGGCGGCGCCGGACGCCGCTTCCAGCGCATCGGGGAGAGCGCCGGGGGAGCGCTCGTGTACGACGACTACGCCCACCACCCGAGCGAGGTCGCCGCCACCCTGCAGGGGGCGAGCACGCTCGATCACCGCCGCCTGGTGGCCGTCTTCCAGCCCCACCTGTACTCGCGCACGAAGGCGCTCGCGGGGGAGCTCGGGCGGGCGCTGGCGGTTGCCGACGTGGTCGCCGTGCTCGACGTCTACCCGGCCCGCGAGCGGGCGGCGGACTTCCCCGGCGTCAGCGGGCTGCTGGTCGCCGAGGCGGTGGCCGACGCCGCCGGCGGCAGGCCCGTGTACTGGCTGCCCGACCGGGACTCGGCCCGCAGCGTGCTCGCCGGGGTGCTGCGCGAGGGCGACGTGTGCGTGGTGATGGGCGCCGGCGACAGCGACCGGCTGGCGGCGGGCCTGGCGGACGGATGACCCACGACCCGCTCGAGCTGTTGCGCGCCGACCACCCGCTGGGGCCGATGACGACGATCGGCACCGGCGGCCCGGCGCGCCACTTCGCCCGCGTCGGCACCCGCGCCGAGCTGCCGGCCCTGCTGGCGTGGGCCCGGGGCGAGCGGGAACCGGTGTTCGTGCTCGGATCGGGGTCGAACCTGCTGGTCGCCGACGAGGGGGTGGACGGTCTCGTGATCAAGCTCGACCGCGCCCTGGCGGCGATCTCGGTGCAGGCTCCCCGCCTCGTGTGCGGCGGGGGAGCGCGGCTGCCCGCGGTCGCGGCACGGTCGGCCCGCGAGGGCCTGTCGGGAATCGAGTTCGGCGTCAACATCCCGGGCACGCTCGGCGGGGCGGTGCGGATGAACGCGAACGCCTACGGGGGCGAGCTGGCACGGGTGCTGGAGTGGGTCGAGATCGCCGGCCCCGACGGCTACGAGCGCCGCCTCCCGCAGGAGCTCGGCTTCTCCTACCGCGACTCGG
>DATJOU010000354.1:0-7400 GCA_035506775.1 Solirubrobacteraceae bacterium
ACGAGGGGCCCGGTCGCGCCGCCGTCGTCTCGACCTTGATGCTCGTGGTGATCTACCTGCTGGTGTCCGCGGGCGCCCAGTCCTACCACGGCACCGCCTTCATCTCGAGCGAAGAAAACGCCAGCGACGTCCTGCACGCGCTCGGCAAAGGGGTGCTCGGCTCGGTGGGCGTGAGGTTCCTGATCATCGCGGTGCTCACCTCGGCGGCCGCCTCGACGCAGACCACGATCCTCCCGACCGCCCGCACGACGCTGTCGATGGCCAAGTGGGGGGCGATCCCCTCCGTGATCGGAAGGATCCACCCGCGCTTCCTCACTCCGACGGTGTCCACGTGGGGGTTCGGGATCCTCTCGGTCGCGACCGCCGTCCCGCTGATCCTGATCTCCGAAACGGTGCTCGAACTCTCGGTCGTCGCGCTCGGGATCCCGGTCTGCTTCTACTACGGCTCCACGGGCTTCGCGTCGCTCTGGTACTACCGGCGCGAAATCTTCGACAGCGCCCGCAAGTTCATCCTCGTCGGCCTGCTGCCGTTCCTCGGGGGCCTGATCATGTACGGGATCGGCATCAAGGCGATCACCTACTACGGCCACAAGGCCAACTCGGAAGGCAAAATCTATCTGGGCCTGACGCTCCCGCTGTGGTTCGGCGGCATCGGCATGATCATCGGGCTCGTGCTCGCGCTCGTGTCGCGTCCCTACTTCAAGCCGTTCTTCTCGCGCAAGCTCGAAACGGCGCCCGCGGGACTGCTGGACGCGCCCGTCGAGCGCGCCCCCGTGCACCTGATGGGCCCCGAGCACGTCACCAGCGGCGAGCACTGGCTGACCCCCGAGTCCGACGGGGGAACCTCGTCCTCGGGGCTGCCGGGCGACCCGCCCGACAAGCCGCCCTCTCCTACCGGCTGAGCTCCATCACGCCGTGCGGGGAGCCGTACTCCCCCAGCAGCGTCAGGAACGGCTGGGCCGGGAAGGCCTCGGGACCGAGCACTCCGGTCCCCTTCCACTCCCCGCGGTCGAGCAGCTCGAGCGCCACGGCGGGGTTGATGGCCGTCTGCCAGACCACCGCCTGGCTGCCGTACTCGCGCATCGTGTACTCGTTGTCGACCACGTGGTACAGGTAGGTCGAACGCGGGTTCCCGTCGCGTCCGGTGCCCCGCACCCACGTCCCGGCGCAGGTGCGGCCGGTCATGCGGTCGCCGAGCGTCGCGGGGTCGGGGAGCACGGCCGCCACCACGTCACGGGGTGACACCTCGACCCCCCGCACCGTCACGGGCTCGGTCGAGTCCAGGCCGAGCATGTGCAGCGTGCGGAGCACCTCGATGAACTCGTTGCCGAGCCCGTACTTGAAGGTCACCCGCTGGCACTCCACCCAGCGGGGGATCAGCACGACCTCCTCGTGCTCGACGTTCACGCATTCGACCTCCCCGATGCCCTCGGGGAAGGTGAAGATCTCCGGCTCGGAGAACGGGGCGGTGGTGTAGAAGCCACGCTCCCGCTCCCAGATCAGGGGCGGGTTCAGGCACTCCTCGATCGTGGTCCAGATCGAGAACGTGGGGGCGAACTCGTAACCCTCGACCCGCAGGTCGGCTCCGTCGCGGACCCCGACTTCGCCGATCGTCTCGAACAGCTCGTCGGCGGCGTGACGGGCGAACAGGTCCGACAGGCCCGGCTCGACGCCCATCCCCACCAGCGCCAGCAGACCCGCCTGCTCCCAGCGCTCGCTCTGCTCGAGCTGCATGTCCCCCAACATCTCGCCGGGGAGCTCGTACGGGCGCTGGGGGTGAGGGTGCGAGAGCGTCATCGCCATGTCGAGGTACGTGACACGTGTCTCGAAGGCGGCTTCGAAGACCTGCTCGTTGAAACGGGGGTCGGTCGCGTTCAGCACCGCGTCCGGGGCCACGCGGGCGATCAGCCCGGCGACGTCGGCCTTGTCGGAGGCGTCCACCCGCTCGGCGCGGAAGCGGTCGGGTTCCCCGAGGCGGTCGGCCGCCGCCTGGGCCCGCGCGGGAGAGATGTCGGCCAGCACGACCTCCCCGAACACGGGCCGACGCTGGGCGATGCCCGCGAAGGCTGCCCCCACGCCACCGGCTCCCACCACCAGGACCTTCATCGGGTGGGCTCTGCGGACAGGTGCTTCACGGTGGCTGGAGTGTTGCGTATGCTGCGGCGATCCGCGCGGCTGAAGACAAGCCCACGTTCAGCGCCGGCGTGCCCAGCCCCCCCAGCACCACCACGCGGAGCGACGAAATCCCCGCCCCGCCGCCCGATCTCGGCAACGGCACGCTGCCGCCCCAGACTCCCGCCTGCAGGCGCTCCCGGCGTACCGGGTGGGCGCCCTCGCCCGAGCTCTCGGGCAAGGAGCTGCTGCTCGCCGCGCTCGCCGGCGTGGCCCTCGCTGTGCTGACGAGCTGGCCGCTGGTCCTGCACCTCTCGAGCCGCATCGCCCCCGACCTCGGGGACCCGGTGAGGACGACCTGGCAGATCGCCTGGGTGGGTCACGCGATGCTCCACGACCCGCTGCACCTGTGGGACTCCAACGCCTTCTACCCCCACCCCCTGAGCCTGGCGTTCTCCGACTCGCTCCTGGGCTACGGGCCGATCGCCTGGTTCGGGTCCGGCACCGTGGCCGCGCTCGTCCACTACAACCTGCTGTTCCTGTTCGCGTGGTCGCTTTGCTTCTTCGGCGCCTACCTGCTGGCACGGGAGCTCGGGCTCGGCCGTATCGCGTCCTGCGGCGCGGCCCTCGCGTTCGCCTACGCCCCCTACAGGATCACCGAGGCCGGTCACCTGCACGTGATCTCCTCCGGGGGGATCGCGCTGGCCCTGTTCCTGCTGCTGCGGGGCTACCGGCGTGACTCGCGGGCGCTGGTGTTCGGCGGCTGGCTGGTCTCCGCCTGGCAGGTGAGCCTCGGGTTCACGCTCGGGCTGCAGTACTGCTACCTGCTCGCGGTGATCGCGCTGGTGGTCGTGATCGTGTGGGCTCGGAGGCGCCGCCGCGAGAGGGCTCGCAGCACCCGCCGGGGAGAGACCCCCCAGCCGGACCCGCTGATCCCGCGCCGGCTGCTCGGCGTGACGCTCGCCGGGATCGCGCTGCTGGCCGTGGTGGGCGCCTACCAGTCGCGCCCCTACCTGGAAGTGGCGAGCAAATACCCCAATGCCAAGCGCACGATCAAAGAAGTGAAGAACTACTCCTCGAGCTTCCCCGCGCTGCTCGCCGCACCGGCGCCGAACCGCGTGTGGGGCGGGGCCACCTCCGGCCTGCGGGCCAAAGTCCACTCCAAGAACGAGGACGTGTTCTTCCCCGGCGGGCTGATCCTCGCGCTGGCGATCGTGGGGCTGTTCTGCAGCACCTACACCCCCCGTCTGCGAATCGGGCTCGGGGTCGGGATCGTGGTGTGCTCGTTCCTCGCGATGGGGATGGGTCTCAACCACGCCGGCTACCCCTACCGGCTGCTGTACGACTTCGCCCCCGGGTGGGACGGCGTGCGTGTCCCCGGCCGCGTGTTCACGACCGCGACGTTGTTCTACGCGCTGCTGGCCGGTGCCGGCGTGCAGCTGCTGCTGGGCGCCTTCGGGCGCTGGTGGAAGGAGCGCCCGGCCGGCCGCGGTGCACTGGCGGCCGCACCGGTGGCGGTCGGGGTGGTGCTGCTGATCGGCATCCTCGGAGAAGGGGCCGGGCGCATGGGCCACCCGATCGTCCCCCAGCCGGCCGCGGCCGAGACCCACCTGCAGGGGCCGGTCATGGACCTGCCCACCAACGGCGTGCTCGACCGTGTGTGGCAGTACTACTCGACCGACGGGTTCCCGAAGATCCCGATCGGCAACAGCACCTTCGACATCCCCGCCGTGGACGACCTGCGGGGTGGCATGGAGGGCTTCCCCGACCAGGCCTCGGTGGAGAAGCTGCGCTACTACGGGATCAAGACCGTGGTGCTGCACACGGTGATCCCCAGGGAACTGCCGCCCGAGAAGGGGAACGAGATCCCCGAGCCGCCCGACCCGACCGCGGCCGCGCTGAAGCCGATCGCGGGACTGGGGATCACCCGCCGCCAGGTGGGCCCGGTCGTGATCTACGAGATCGGCCCCGGGCCCAAGGCCCTGCATGGACACGACTGAGCACCCCCCGGCGCCCGCCCCCGGCGGTGGCGGCGAAGGGGACGGTGAGACGACTGCGCAGTTCCGCTCCGAGCGCGGACAGGCCGCCCGTGACGGGGCGCGGAGGCGGCGCTGGCGGCTGGGGGTGGCCGCCTGCCTGTGCGTGGGGGTGGCCTGCGCGACGATGATCCAGAGCTTCTCCTGGAACCAGACCTCCCACTACGACCTGATCCGCTCGCTCAACGTCGAACGGACCGCGATCACGCCCTACGCGGCGAACACGGGCGACAAGGTCGAATACCCGCACGGCAGCGGCACCATCTACTCCGCCCGCGCCCCCGGCCTGGCGCTGTTCTCGCTGCCCTTCTACGACGCCCTGAACCTGGTCCACGCCGAATCGTGGACGCGCGCCCACATCGCCCCTCCCGACCACCCCGGCGACGAGATGATCTACCTGATCGGCCTGTGGGCCAACGTGCTCCCGGGCGTGCTGCTGGCGCTGCTCGTGTTCTCGGTGGCCAACCGCTTCGAGCCCGGCTACGGGGCGGCCTCGGCGGTGGTCGTGGGACTGGGGACGCTCGTGCTGCCGCTCTCGACGTTGCTGTTCAGCCACGTGTTCACGGCCTTCCTCGGCTTCGCCGCCTTCTGGCTGATGCTGCGCGAGCGGGACGGGCCCCCCAGCCTGCTGCTGCTGGGGCTGGCGGGACTGGCGGTCGGCTACGCGGTCGCGTCCGAGTACCCGGTGTTCCTGGTGGGGGTCGTGCTCGGGCTGTTCCTGCTCAGTCGCCGCGACTCCTTCAACGTGTGGGGCGTCGCCACGCGTGCGGGCGCCTACATCCTCGGCGGCGTGATCGGGATCGTCCCATTGCTGCTCTACAACCACTTCGCCTTCCACTCCTGGACGCACCTCGCCTACGAAAACGTCAAGCGTCAGGAAAAAGGCTTCTTCGGGATCACCGCCCCGAGCCTGAGGGTGCTGTCCACGCTGCTGTTCGACTCGCGGGGGCTGTTGACGATCTCCCCCGTGCTGATCATGGGAGCCGTGGGGACGGTGCTGCTGTACCGTCGGGGGCGCCGCGCCGAGGCGCTCACGATCGGGGGCATCTGCCTCTGCTACGTGACCTACAACTCGGGCTACTTCCTGCCCTTCGGGGGAGGCTTCATGGGCCCCCGCTTCCTCACCACGATGATCCCGTTCCTGGCCTGTCCGCTGGGGCTCGCGCTGAAGCGCTTCCCGGGACCGACCCTCACCCTCGCCGGCGCCTCGATCGCGTTGACCGTGATCGCCACGATCACCCATCCGCTGGTGGGCTACGAGACCGAGACGGTGATCTGGGGGCGGCTGCTCGGCGAAGAACTGTTCCAGCCCACGATCGCCTCCGCCTACGGCCTCGGTCGCGGGTGGGGCGGGATCTGGGTGTTCCTGCTCCCGGCCGCCGCCGGGCTGGTGCTCGCGACGATCGCCACCAGACGGGTGCGGCTGACGGCGGCGGGGGCGGGCTGGGGCGTGCTCGCGCTGCTCGGCTGGGCGCTGTTCGCGGTGCTCGCACCGAGGCTGCTCGGGATCGACCACGCCGGTCTCGAGAGCATCTTCAAAGCCGGCGACCACACCGCCCTGACGGGGCAGGCCGGACGCGCCTACAGCGCCTATCCGCTCGACAAGGTCGTCCCGATCGCAGCCGTCGCCGGCCTGCTCGTGCTCGGCGCCTTCGGCCTCACGCGCAACCAGCGGGGGCGCCCGCGACGGGCTCGCGGGCCGGGCGTGCCGGCTCGCACCGAGCCCGCCCTCAGCCGCTAGAACCCGCCCCGAAGGCCGCTCGGCTGGTAGGCCCGCGGGCCTTCCGTGGGCGACCGGGGACGGCTGTAGGATCCGCCGCCCGATGCACGAGACCCGGCCCCTGGTGTTCCTGATCGCGAGGCCCTCGATCGACCTCGAGGCGATGGCCGGCTACCTGCGCGAGGTCGGCGGGGAGTCGTGGCTGCGACGCCGCACCGAGGAGCCCGGCGAGGCTCCGAACCCGGGCGAGCTGCTGGTCGAGTTCGGAGGGAGGGCCTGCTACCGCAGCTGGGAGCCGGGACTGAACCCGAACGTCACCAAGGTGCGCACCGACCAGCGGGAGTACTTCGCGAACATCCTGCGATCGGCCCACGGGAGCGTGCTCGAGCACGCCAACTACTCGTTCGCCCTGCGCGATGTGAGCCGCACCTTCACCCACGAGCTGGTCCGTCACCGGGCCGGCTCGGCCTTCAGCCAGGAGAGCCTGCGCTATGTGCGCCTGACGGACATAGGCTTCCGCGTACCCCCGGCCCTCGAGCCTGTGCGGGAGCGGGTGGTGTCGATCGTCGAGCAGCTGGAGGAGTTCCAGCGAGAGGCCGCCGAGGAGCTCGGGATCGACGCCGAGGGAGTCCCCTTCCACGTCAAGAAGGAGGTCACATCGGCGCTCCGGCGGCTCGCCCCGATCGGGCTGTCCACCGACATCCTGTGGACCGCCAACGCCCGCACCCTGCGGCACGTGATCGAGATGCGGACGGCGCCCGGGGCCGAGGAGGAGATGCGGCTCGTGTTCGACGAGATCGCCCGCCTGATGCTCGCCGAGGCACCCGGCCTGTTCCAGGACTTCACCCGCGCCGAGGACGGGTCCTGGGCGCCTGAGTTCCACAAGGTGTAGGGCCCGCTCCGATCACGGCGCGACTTCGTCGTCGGTCCGCGGCGGGCACCCGACCGGCGGGGCCAGGTGTGCGGACGGTGGCGGCGGCACGTACGTTCCGGGGCGGGCGAGGTCGAAGACCCGCAGCCGTGGCGGGCTGGCACGGTGGTATTCCCCGCTCCCGCAGGTCACTTCGCTCTGGGAGAGCGGCGCGCTGGTGGTTTCGATCAGCGCCACCGCCGGCCAGCGGAAGGCGACGGCTTGCAGGGTTCGCGCCGGCTCGTCGAAACCGATCAGCCGCCGCGTCGAGCCGTCGAGCAGGTTGCGGACCGCAAGGACCGGGTGCCCTTCCCCTTCTTCCTCGACCAGCAGGTGCATGTGCGACACCAGCACCGGTTCGGCCTCCGTGCCGAGGTATGCGAGCGGTTGTCCGGCGAGCGAATAGAGGTCGAGCCGGTACGACCTGATCAGCACTGGCAGCCGTTCATCTCTGCCGATCGGCGCTCCACGCAGGGACGCGGCCCTCCCGGATCCCACCGGCACGGACACCACCAGTCGCCGGTTCGACGCAAACGTGAGGTAGCCCAACGGGGCGACGAAGTGCGAGACGACCTTGCGACCGCGCAGGTCGAGGATCGTCACCGACATGGTCGCGGGGCCC
>DATJOU010000355.1:0-2921 GCA_035506775.1 Solirubrobacteraceae bacterium
CGGGTGTAGAAGGCGCCCGTCCCGGCGAGCGGGGCGAGCGACGGCGAGCGGGGCGAGTGGAAGCGGTCGAAGGCCTCCGCGACGACCCCTCGCAGGCGCGACCCCACCGCCGCCCAGTGGCGCTCGGCCGCCAGCGCGTGACCGGCGGCCCTCGCGGCACGCATCGCCTCGGGGTCGTCGGCGAGTGCCAGCAGCGCGGCGAGCAGGTCGTCGGGTTCGGGGTCTTCGAGCAGCGTCGCGAAGCCGCCCGCGCCGAGTTCCTCCGCGGTTTCGTCGCCGCGGCCGAGCACGCACGGGAGCTCCGCCGAGAGGTAGTCCATGTAGCGCGAGCGGACGGCCAGGCGTGCCTCGTTGGCGTGCCGGTGGAGCGTGACGCCGATGTCGGCCTCGCGCAGGAAGTCGAAGCGCTGCTCGTAGGGGATCCACTCGTCGAGGAACAGCACCGTGCGGTCGAGCACCCCGAGCTCGGCAGCCAGGGCCCGCATCTCCTCGGAGACGTCGTAGCGGCGCTCGGCCTGGGCGTTGCGGGGTTTTCCGGCCGTGATCACGAGCTTGAGGTCGGGACGCGAAGCGGAGATGCGGGCCAGGGCACGGATCGGGGTCTCGGCGTCGAGCCACCGCCAGGGGGTTCCCCACCACAGCACCACGGTGTCCCCGTCGCGGAGCTGGGGGAAGCGTTCGTGCAGCGGACGCCGCCCCGAAGGGGCCGGGGGGTCGGGAAGGCCGAACGGCAGCACCACGGCGTCCGCCCGCGGCGAGCGCAGGGCCCGGGCCGAGCGCTCCAGCTCCTCGCGCTGGGGCTCGCTCGCGCACAGGACCACGTCGGCGTGACGCAGGTGGAGGGCCTGGATCGCGGCCCGTGCCCGCAGCGCCCGCGTCCGCTCGCGGCCCTGCGCGAGCGTCGCGAGCTCCTGCTCGTGGGGGTCGTAGAGGTCGGCGATCGTGAGCGGCCCGTGCAGCAGCGCGCGCAGCGCGAGCAGATAGGGGGGAAGACACGCGGACAGGACCGCGTCGTGGCCTCTGGCCTCGTGGAGCAGGCTCCTGCGGCTCGAGGGGACGACGGGGATGCCGTCGCGCTCACCGCTGCTCGAGCGCACCGCGGCGAGGGTGACGTCGTACTCGGCGCCGAGCGCCTTGGCGAACTCCAGCGCGCGGATCTCCGGCCCGGCGAGGCAGTCGCCCAGCTCGCCCGCGGCGTGCACCAGGACGCGTCGGGGCCGGTGGGGCCTCACGAGGGCTCCAGCGCCGCTCGGGCCCTCACGGCCGGCAACGCGCGCCGTATCTCCTCACGCGTCGGGACCACGTTCCCGTCCGGTCCGGCCGCCGCGATTGTCGTCAGGGCAGCCACGATGAAGAACATGTACGGCGCCTGGGGGAAGGACATCGCGTCGAACAGAGCGTTCGCCGCGAGGTATGCGACGCAGCCGGCCGAGCCGGCGAGTGCGAGCTGGGACACCGCCGGATCTCGCCCGCGGATGGCCCGGCGGGAGACCACGATCGGCGCGAGGATCATCGTCAGGTAGGCGAGCAGGCCGAGTATCCCCACCTGCCAGATCTCGTCGATGTACTCGTCGTCGTTGATCCGGAACACGGTCGGCTGATCGGGGTCGATCGTGCCGAACCCGCGCCCCAGCAGGGGACGTGCGACCACGTCGGGAGCCACGTCGCTGAAGTCCCCGAGGCGGTGGGTGGTGGAGCTGCTGGACGCGCCCGTGGAACTCGAGAAGAGCGTGCCGAGGGCCCCCGGCGAGGCCACGTGCACGAGTCCGACCAGCAGCACGAGGCCGATCGGTGCCAGCCGCAGCACCTGGCGGGGCCGGTAGATGGCGATGTATCCGAACACCACCACCGGAACCACGAGCGCGGTCTTCTTGTCGGTCCCTGCGGCGCCGGCGAGCATCAGCGCGACGGCGCCGGCGTTCAGGCACCAGCTCAGGCGCGAGCGAGGTCTGATCATCCGCACGAACGCGAACGGCATCACCATCACGAGCATCGTCGCCGCTGCGAGCCCCGTGAGCGTCGGGCCGTAGACCGCGACGCGGCCGTCGCTGCCGACTTCCGGATGGATGTTGGTCGGCGACGGAGCGACTTTCGCGATCGGTTTGAGGATCGTGCCGCTCCAGTTGTAGAAGATGTTGTAGCCCGTGTGCCGCTCCACGAGGATGCCGATCGCGGTCACCGTCGCGATCCCGATCAGGTAGCTGGACATGCCCCGCAGGTCCTCGAATCGGAGCGCCGAGAGGGTGAACCAGGACAGGATCACGAACGAGCCGAGCAGCGCGAAGCGCTTCTCGCTGAGCGTGAACTCGCCCATGTTCACGATCCGCCCCGCATCGGTCACGAGGCTGGCCACTGCGAACGTCAGGAACACGCACACGGCCCCGACGTACAGCCGCGAGCGGCGGGTACGCATGAACGCGCGCTGGTCTCCCCCGAACCAGATCCAGGCCAGCACCAGCGCCGCGACCCCGAAGCGGTCGATCTGCGAGCCGACGGGGAGGTGGACCTTCAGTTCGGTCGAGTCGACCGGAACGAAGAACAGCATCGTCAGGAACCCGGCCAGCAGCCACGGAAGCGGACGCCGGGTGTAAGGGAAGGCGTCCCGGCGGATGCTCCCGCCGGGCCCGGGGGTGGCCGTCTGGCCGGGCGCCGCCTTGGAGACGCCGGTCTGATCGGCGACGGCTGCAGCGGCCATCGCTCAGGCGGGGGGGTGGGTGAAGCTCACCGGCCGCTCCGCGCCGGCACCGCGGTCCGGCCGCCCTTCTTCCGGTACGGGGGTCCTTCCGCCACCTTGTCCTCGGAAGGCTCCGCTGCGGACTCGAGCGGCCCCAGGTCTGACGCGCCGGGGAGCTCCGGAGCGTGGTCTGCGTTGGAGACCTGGTCGTCGAGCATGGCCGCCGTGGTGCCGTTGGCCGCCGTGG
>DATJOU010000356.1:0-12223 GCA_035506775.1 Solirubrobacteraceae bacterium
CACAGCCGCAGCGTGAAGAGGAACTGCGACACGAACTCCCCGCCGTACGGGTATGGCGGGGTGAGCGCCGACCAGATCGTCTTGCCCGTCAGGATCATCATGTCCCCGAATTCCTCGAGCACATGGGAGACGGGCACAAAGGCCCGCTGTGCAGCGGTGCGAACCATCCTCCTCTGGACTCTCCTCCGTAATCCGGTGCTGACGCTGGGCTCAACTGTACGGCATGCCTCTACCCGGCGCAGCGGGCGCTGGTAAGGTGGCCGGGACGGTGAGGGCGACGGGGAGAGCCTCCAAACTGCTTCCGCGTCGTCCCCGCGACGCGCCGGCTGCGCTTGCGCTGCTCGCCGTGGTGGTGCTCGCGGGGTGCGGCGGAGGCAGCCGCCAGGACGCCAACGAACCCGAAGCGACGTACCGCATGCGGGCCACCCGGGTCAGCTTCCCGCACCTGCAGGCGGTGTCCCGGCCGGTGACGCTGGAAGTCGTGCTGCGCAACGTCGGCACCCAGACGGTGCCCGCCGCGACGGTGACCGTGGACTCGCTCACCTACGCCTCGCGGTACGCCGCGCTGGCCGACCCGACCCGCCCGATCTGGGTGATCGAACGGGGTCCCGGCGCGATCGCGATCCCGCCCGTGGAAAGCCAGGAAGTGAGTCCCCCCGGGGGGGCCCAGACGGCGGCCACCAAAACATGGTCGCTGGGCAGCGTCCCGCCCGGGCACAGCGCCCGCTTCGTGTGGAAGCTGGTCCCCGTCAAGCCCGGTACCTACACGCTCCACTTCGCCTACGCGGCCGGGGTCGCGGGCAAGTCGAAAGTGCGCCTGGCGGTCGGAAGCCGGCGCGGGGCGATCATCGTCCACATCGCCGGCAAGCCCCCGTCCACGCACGTGAACCCCGAAACCGGCAGGGTCGTCCCCGGCCCCTACCGCCCGAGCTCGGAAGCCGAAAGCTCCTGACAGAGCCGGCTTGGCCGGTTGTCCAAACGGCCAGGTCGGTTTTTCGCCAAGCGGGTGGTCCGCCCGGGCCGGCTTGGCACTACGATTGCGCGGGGGCTCATGCGTCGTGCTGGCTCCCGCCGCCCATGAGGTGCGCGTCCCGACAGAGGAGGAATCGGTAGAGGCCCATGCCAAGGACCCGTCAGCAGAACGTCACAGCCGCACAGTGGAGCATCAACGGAGCCGCGCTCGGCGCCCCGGACCTGACCCTGTCCGCCAACCAGGTCTTCGGCTCCAACGTGTTCTCGCCGGCCACCCAGCGTCAGCGGCTGCCCAAGGACGTCTATAGGGCGCTGCAGCGGACCCTGGCCAAGGGCGAGCCGCTCGACACCTCGCTCGCCGACGCGGTCGCTCTGGCGATGAAGGAATGGGCCTTGGAGAAAGGGGCCACCCACTACACGCACTGGTTCCAGCCCCTGACCGGGTCCACGGCCGAGAAGCACGACTCCTTCTACGGGCCGGCCGGCGACGGCACGGCGATCGCCGAATTCTCCGGCAAGGAGCTGATCCAGGGAGAGCCGGACGCCTCCTCGTTCCCCACCGGAGGGATCCGTGCGACCTTCGAGGCGCGCGGCTACACCGCCTGGGACCCCACCAGCCCGGCCTTCATCCTGGAGAACCCCAACGGGGCGCTGCTGTGCATCCCCACCGCGTTCACCTCCTGGACCGGTGAGGCGCTGGACAACAAGATCCCGCTGCTGCGCTCGATGGACGCCCTGTCGGGGGCCGCGATCCGGGCGCTCGAGATGCTGGGCGTGGACGACGCCGTGCGCGTGTTCACGACCATCGGCTGCGAGCAGGAGTACTTCCTGATCGACGAGCAGTACTACTTCGAACGGCCCGACCTGCTGACCACCGGCCGGACCCTGTTCGGCGCCAAGCCGCCGAAGGGCCATGAGCTCGACGACCACTACTTCGGCTCGATCCCCGAGCGGATCCTGGCCTACATGCTCGACGTCGAGCTGGAGCTGGCCAAGCTCGGGGTGCCGATCAAGACGCGCCACAACGAGGTCGCGCCCAACCAGTACGAGGTGGCCCCGGTGTTCGAGAACTCGAACGTCGGCGCGGACCACCAGATGATCACGATGCAGATCATGCAGAACACGGCCCGCCGCTACGGGCTCGTGTGCCTGCTGCACGAGAAGCCCTTCGCCGGCGTCAACGGCTCCGGCAAGCACAACAACTGGTCGATGGGGACCGACACGGGGCTGAACCTGCTCGACCCGGGCGACACCCCGGCCGAGAACCTCCAGTTCCTGTTCTTCTGCGCCGCCGTGATCCAGGCGGTCAACCGCCACCAGGCGCTGCTGCGGGCCTCGATCGCGAGCGCCGGGCAGGACTTCCGCCTGGGGGCCAACGAGGCTCCCCCGGCGATCATCTCGATCTTCCTCGGGGCCGAGCTGGAAAAGGTCTTCGCGGCGATCGCGGCGGGCAAAGTCCAGGCCTCCAAACCGGGGTCGTTCCTGGGCCTCGGGACGCCGGTGCTGCCGCGCCTGCCGCTCCACGGCGGGGACCGCAACCGCACCAGCCCGTTCGCCTTCACCGGCAACAAGTTCGAGTTCCGGGCACTCGGCTCCAGCGCCTCCCCGGCGTGGCCGAACACGGTCCTCAACACGATCGTGGCGGAGTCGGTGGACGAGCTGGCCGACAAGCTCTCGACGGCCATGAAACGCTCCGGGGCGACACCCGAGAAGGCGGTCACGAGCGTCGTCAAGGAGGTCTGGGCGGCCAACAAGCAGATCGTCTTCGACGGCGACAACTACTCCCCGGAGTGGCACAAGGAGGCCGAAAAACGGGGCCTCGCGAACCTGCGCACGACGCCCGACGCGCTTCCCTACCTGCTCGACAAACAGACCCTGGCGATGTTCAAGAAGTACAAGGTGCTCTCCAAACGCGAGCTCGAGTCGCGCTACGAGGTGTTCACCGAGCAGTACGCCACCACGGTCAACATCGAGTCCGAGACGGCCTCATCGATCGCCCGCACGATGCTGTTGCCGGCGGCCGTGAGGCACAACAACGAACTGCTCGCCAGCGGCATGGAAGAGCTCGTGGGCGAGATCACCCCGCTGATCAAGGAGCTGCACTTCGCGATCCGGAGCCTCGAGGACGCGAACCTCGAGGACAACCACCCGCACGGCAACGCCCAGAAGGAGGCGGTCTACATGCGGGACCGCGTCCTCACCGCGATGGACGACGTGCGCGAGGTCTCGGATCGCCTCGAGAAGCTCGTGGCCGACGACCTGTGGCCGCTGCCGAAGTACGCGGAGATGCTGTTCATCAAGTAACTCTCCCCGGCCACGAGCGGTGTCAAGAAACCCCTGCATATGCGGGGGTTTTTTGATGCTCGTGCGCGCTAGCCCGTGACGCCTTCGGCGGCGATTTCGGCCGCTTCTGCTTCGAGTTCCGCCGCTTCTTCGCGCTGTTCGCGTTCGACTTCGGCCGCGCTGTCGCGGCCTTCCTCGATGCGGCTCACGCGCGCTTGGAAGCGGGCCTTGGCCCGTTCCAGGCGGCTCTCGTATCGAGCCTTGGCCTTGGCGAGCTGTGCCCTGATCTTCGCCGGCGCGGGAGGAGCTCCGATGCATTCGTCGCAGCCGCGGCGGATCTCTTCGACGCTCGCCTCGTAGGCTTCCTTGGCCGCTTCCTTGGCTTTGCGGAACTCGGATTTGGCTTCTTCGAGCTTGCCCCGGGTGCCACCGTGCTGGTGGCAGCTCACTTCGCAGATCACTTCCGCCGAGACGGGGGCCGGGTCCCCCGCAGCAACGAACGCGAGAGCGAGCGCCACACACCCCACAACCACACTCGTGCGACGCATCTCGGGCCGGACCTCCTTCCCCTGTAGATCGTCCGGGACGCTGCCAGCTTACATCCACGAAGGGGGCTGGGACAGTCGTCCGTAGGCACGCGGCCGTGCGCGAAAGCGGCCTACGATCGAGCCGATGCCTTGCACCATCTGGATCACGACCGGGGGCGACGCCCCCCATGCGGTTCACGTCGAGCAGACGGCCGACGAGGTCGCCGCGGAGATACGCCAGGCGAGCGGACACCCGATCGTGCTGAGCGAAACGAACAGCGGCGTGACAGTTCACGTGATGCCCGCCGCGGTCGCGTACTTCAGGGACCAGGGCGCAATCCGCTAGCAGCGCCGGCGGGCGCCGGGCCCTAACTGACCAGCGGCGAGGACCACAGCGCCTGGTCCTCGCTCCCGAGCCGCCACAGGCCGACCTGGAAGCCGGCGTCGCGGGCGATCCGCAGCACGTCGAGGATCGCGGTCGAGTCCATGTAGAAGACCTGGTGGGAGACGCCTCCGTTGCCGGAGTAGCTGAAGCTGAGCTCACCCGACAGCGGTTCGCGGACCGGGTGGGCGCCGACCGAGTGGGCGAGCGACACCACGCGGTTGTACTGGTAGGCGACGGCGGGGTGGGTGGGCTGTGAGCTGAGCGGCTGGCCGCTCCCCGACGAGCCGGCCCAGTCCAGTCCGTACATCGGGGCCCCGACCACGAACCGGGAACGATCCGGGAGCGTGCGCAGGAAGGCGACCACTCCACCGACGAACGACAGCGTCGAGATGGCCCCCGGGGAGGACCCTTCCCAGTGGGTCCCCCACGCCATCACGAACACCGTGTCCGCCGCTTCCGACAGCGCGCGGTCGTCGTAGAAGGAGTTGGGGGCGCCGGGGCCTTCGTGGGTCACCCCGTCCACCGCCACCGCCAGCCTGCGGTGCAGACGGTGCAGTTTCTGCCCCAGTTCGGAGACGAACGAGCTCAGCGCTTCGCGGTCGGCGGCGCTGTCGTTCTCGAGGTCCAGGCACAGGCCGTCGTAGGCCGCCCGGCCGGCGATCGCGGTGAGCTTTGTGAGCAGCCGGGCACGAGGTCCGGGTTCGGTCAGCAGGCGGTGCACCACGGACCCGTCCTGGCAGTTGAAGCGGGGCACCACCGGGATCGCGTCGGAGCGCGCGAGCGAGTCGATCGCCGGCATGTCGGTACCCGCGACGCCGCCCCCCGAGGAGGTGCATTCGTAGTACGTCGGGTACACGACCGAGATCTCCCCGGCGTGGGCCCGCAGGTCGGTGACGGAGTCGGGAGAGCTGCTGAGCAGGAACGCCTGCACCCCGCCCGGATCGCGGTGGTGGCGGGAGCCGGACGCGCCCGCCCGGGAGACGGGAGCCCAGGCGAGCGCCGCCGCCGCGGCGGCCCCCAGCAGGGCGGCGCGGGTCAAGCTCCTTCTCCGCCGAGCAGCGGCAGCTGCCAGATCGTCTGGTCCTCTTTTCCGAGCCGCCAGAGGCCGAGTTTCATGCCCAGCGAGTTGGCCAGGTTGGAACGCAGTTCCAGCGAGTGCTGGTTGACGTACCAGACCTGGTGGTGGGCCCCGTCGGAGGCCACGTAGGAGAAGTGGGGACTCTCGCTGGTGTTTTCCCATTCGGGGGTGATACCCAGCGATTCGATCAGGGCGGCTATTTCGCTGTACTGCAGCGCCGTGCCCGGTTCGGACGGTCCGCCGCCGTTGGGCCAGTCCACTCCGTAGAGCGGCATCGCGAGCACGAACTTGTGGATGTTGGGCATCGTGCCGGTGTAGTTGGCGACCTTGCTGAACCACTGGTATTCGTCGATCGACCCGGGGCCCGAGGTGACCCAGTGGTAGCCCCAGTCCATCACCAGCACGTAGTCGGAGGGCACCGACAGGGCGGCGTCGTTGTACATCGCGGCACGGCCGGTGGGGACGTTCCAGTACTTGGCCGTCACCACCGTCGAGAGCTTGTCGCCCTGCGCGTGGAGCGTTGCGGCGAGCATGGTGATGAAGGTGGTGAACGGTTCGCGCTCGCTCGGGGGCGCGTTCTCGAAGTCGATCTGGATCCCGCTGTAGCCGTATTGACGGCAGTATTCGGCCAGCGTTTCGATCATCTTCTGCCTGACCGACGGCTGGTTGAGGATGGCTTCCTCCGCGCCCACGTTGAGGCAGTTCACGCGCGGCAGCACTTCGATCTTGCGCAACGTCGCCCAGTGCGTGATCAGCGGGTCGTCTTTGCCTTCGACCGTTCCCCCCGGACCGCAATCGAAGTAGGTCGGGTACACGACCCCGATCTGTTGGTAGTGGGCCTGCAGGTCGGCGAAGCTTTCGTCGGTGGAGGAGAGCACGAAGGCCTGTACGTTCCCGTGGGTGGGCGTCGGGTCGGGAGTCTGCACGGTCAGCGGCTGGCTCGGTTCGCTGATCGCCCCCATCGAGTCCACGGCGCTGACCGTGATCGAGTATTCGCTGCCGGGGGCGAGGCCTCCCACGACACGTTCGGTGCTGGCCCCCTGGCCGACCGGGATGTCGTTGCGGAACACGCGGTAGCCGACGACGTTGCCGCTCACGGCCGTGCTCGGCTGCCAGCTGATCTGGGCCGAGCTGCTGGTGACGTTGGTGGCGGTGAGCCCCTGCGGGGTGTGCGGGGGGGTGTGCGTGGTGAGCACCACCAGTTCGGAGCTCGGCGCGCTCAGATAGCCGGCCGAGTCGCGCGTGCGCACGGTGAACCCGTAGCGTCGCGCGGAGGCCAGCGCGACGGTCACGATCTGCCCCGCCACGAACCCCTGGATTTCGCCGTCCTTGTACAGCAGGTAACCGCTGACCGTGCCCTCGGTGGCGGTCCCGGCCTGCCACGAGAGCGTCGCCGAGGTGTCGCTCACGCTGATCGCCGAGAGCAGCGCCGGAGCCGTCGGGGCGGTGTGCGCCGTGGTGAGTTTCAGCGGCATGCTGGGCATGCTTTCGGCTCCGTCGCTACCGACCGCCGCCACCGTGATGACGTAGGTCTGGGGGAAGTTCAGATGGGTGAGGTGGAACGACGTCGACGAGGTCTGCCCAACGAGCGTCCCGTCGCGGTAGACCCGGTAGCCGGACAGGGGCGCCGCTCCGCGCCGGCTGGGAAGCCACAGGATCGTCGCTTCGCTGCCACCGATTTCGGACACGCTCAGGCCTTCGGGAACGGTCGGGCCCACGCCGGCGGCGTGCGGGCGGGCCGGCGTGCCGATCACGAGCGCTCGGCTGGAGGGACCGAGCCGGTCGCGGGTGTCCACCGCGGTCACGGTCACGCGGTGGCTGTGGCTCGAGCTCAGCAGCAGCGTGTAGCGAAGCGAGCGGGTCTGCCCGGCCACCGCACCGTCGAGGCTGACCCGGTAGCCGCCGATGGGGGCGTCCCCGCGGCTGGCGGCCCGCCACCCGATGACCGCCCCGGTGGCCGTGCGGGACACCACCTTCAGGCCCTTGACCGCGCCGGGCACCCGCACCTTGACGACCTCGCTCAGCCGGGCGCTGCACTTCAGTCCCCCGTTGCCGTAGCGCGCCTGGACGGCGAAGGTCGTCTTAGTCCCGGGAGTGACGGCCAGCACCATCGAGGGCTGGAAGGTCTGCCCCACGGTGCGCCCGGAGCGCAGCACGCGGTAGGCGACGACGCTCGATCCCCGTGCGCCCTTGGGGGTGCCCCAGCTGAGCCGCGCCCGGGTTCCCTTCAGGCGCGTGAGCCGCAGCCGCACCGGCGCGCGTCCCGAGCAGGGACCCGGGTGGGAGGGCGCCCGGCGCGTGCTGTGCACCGGGGGCCTGGACGCGGTCTGCCCGGCGAGCACGCCGCCGACCGTCAGCGAGACGGCGGCGGCCCCGACCCCGGTCGGGAGCACCACCAGCGCCACCGTCACCAGCAGCCCGAGCGAGAGCGGTCGCCGGGGCCGTCTCATCGCCCGTCCGCTCCACTCGCCCGGCGCCTGGCCGGCGCCGCGGAAAGATGGTGCGCGACCGGTCGCACGGACCCCCTGACGGCCACGTGGGCGACCGGTCGCGCGGGCTCCCCGGCAGCCACGCGGGCCGCCGGCGACGCGGGTGGGCCGTGGCGCGCCTCAACGCCACGGCGAGCACCCGCTGCGCCTCCGTTGTTCTCGCTCAGCCGCTGCACCTCGGCCGACAGGCGCTTCCACGCTTTTTCGGGCGCGTGCACCAGTCCCGGGCCGAGGATCAGCACAGGCACGATCGAGGCGGGGAGGAGGGCCTGGGCGAGCGCCCGGCGGATTGCCGCCGTGCTCACCGCGAGGCCCCCGCTCCCACGCCTGCCGTGGCCGGGCGGGTACCCCACTGGGCGGTGCGACAGGTCGCGATCGCGTAGTAGGTCTGCCACAGCATGATCCCGAGGTAGAAGAAGACGAACAGCACCCCGTAGACCCAAACCAGGCTGTACTCGTCCTGGAACAGGACGTAGTAGAGCGAGTACACCATCGCCAGCGCGTAGATCCCGGCGATGTACACGAGCGGCAGCGTTCCGCCGTGGGCGATCGGGCCCCAGACGATCGCGTGCAGGGCCGCCACCGGGGCCAGCAGCGGCAGCACGATGCTGAGGTAGGTGAACAGGGCGGCGATCGGGTGCTTGCGCCAGATGAACGTCGCCACCTGCATCGACTCCCTGGTCCACGACCGCTTCCAGCGTGTCTGCTGGGTCACGAAGGCGCGGAACCTGTCCGGCACGATCGTGTGCGAGACGGCGTTCTTTTCGTACACCACCTGCCAGTCACGCAGCACGCAGTTGGTCAGCGAGCGGTCGTCCCCGAAGGTGGACTCGACCCCCAGGAAGCGCTGGTTCTCCCACCACTCCATGCGCGGCAGGATCGCCTCGCGGCGGTAGGCCGAGAAGCACCCCGAGCAGCAGGTGACGGCCGAGAACACCGACTCCGCCGCCTTCACCACGCGGAAGGCGACGAAGTAGCGCACGGCCTGCATCCGTGTCAGCCACGTGTCCCCCACGTTGAGCACGTCGGCGTGCCCGCAGACGGCCCCCACCTTCGGGTCGGCCAGCGGCTGCACGAGCTTGCGCAGGGCGTCGGGCTCGATCACCGAGTCGGAGTCCACGAAGGCCACGACCTCGGCGCTGCTGTCACGTATCCCGGCCGCCATCGCGGCCCGCTTGCCGCGGTTCTCGGGGAAGTCGATCACGCGCACCCGCCCCCTGGCTTCGGCGGCGACCATCTGCATCTGCTCCAGGGTCGAGTCGGTGGACCCGTCGTTGACGGCGATCAGCTCGAGCTTGTCCTGCGGGTAGTCCACCGCCAGCAGCGCCCGCAGCGACTGGGCGATCGCGTCGGCCTCGTTGAAGCCCGGCATCACGATCGCGATCCGGGGCTCGTGGCCGACGTCCGGGCGCGAGCGATAGAAGAGGCTGAAGACGAACCGGCTGAGGATGTACGACGCCACGCACACGCTGTAGACGCCGAAGAACGGGCTCGAGAACATCAGCCCCACGAAGGCGGCCTTGTAGGCCATCACCGCGACGATCAGCCCCACCAGGTAGATCCCCGCGACGATCTTGAGAGCGCGGTTGAGGGTCATCTCTACGGCACCTCCCTGCGGCCGCCACCGGGGGTTCTGTAGGTGCAGTCGAGCACCGCCGGGACGCGCCGCAGCCAGCCGTAGTCGAACCCCGGGTGGACCGTGGCCACGATCGCCAGGTCGTAGTCTTCGGGCCCGAACCCGGACGGGTCACGACGGGGGTCGGGGTCCACCCCCGACTCGAGCCGCCCGTCCACCTTCACCCGCTCGACCAGCGGGTCGTGGTATTCGACCGTCGCCCCCTCGGCCCGCAGCTGGGAGATGATCTCGATCGCCGGGGCCTCGCGGCTGTCGGCCACGCCGGGCTTGTAGGAGACGCCGACGACGAGGACACGCGAGGTCTCCAGCTCGCGGTCCTCGTCGGCGAGCATCTCGCGAGCGCGCTGGACGATCTGTCCGGGGCGCCCGGCGAGCTTGCGCATGGCCTCCTCAACGAGGCTCGCCGGGCGCCCACGCTCTCTCAAGGGGTGGGTCAGGTAGTGCGGGTCCACCCCGATGCAGTGCCCCCCGACCCCGGCGGAGGGGTAGTGGGCCATGAACCCGAACGGCTTGGAGGCGGCCGCCTCGGTCACCTCCACCGGGTCGAGCCCGTGCTCGCGGCAGGCCTCGGCGATCTCGAATGACAGCGCGATGTTCAGGGCGCGAAAGGTGTTCTCGTAGAGCTTGACCATCTCGGCCCCCTCGGGCGAGGAGACCGGGTGCAGCTCCGAGCAGGTGTGGCGCAGCAGCGTCGAGGCCTGGCGGCGGCAGCTCTCGCTGACCCCTCCGATCACCCGCGGGGTGCTGAGCTGGACGTGGTCGCTGACGCCGGGGTCGATGCGCTCCGGAGCGAACGCCACGAACACGTCCTCGCCGGCCTCGAGGCCGCGCAGGCGCAGCGGCTCGACGATCAGCTCGCGGGTGGCCCCGACGTAGCTGGTCGAGGTGAGCACGATCGTCTGCCCGGCGCGGGCGTGGGCGACGACCGCCTCGCAGGCCCGTTCCAGCGCCACCGGCTGGGGCCGGCGGCGCTCGTCCACCGGGGTCGGCACGCACACCAGCACGAGGTCGGCCGCCTCGAGCGCGGCGGCGTGGTCGGTGAGCGAGAAGCCACCGTCCTGGAGGTAGGAGCACAGCTGCTCCTGCTCGCCGGCCAGCAGCTCGGCGCGACCGCCGCGGATCTCCTCCAGGCGCTCGGCGGAGATGTCGATCCCGATGATCCGCGCCCCGGCGGTGCGCAGCGCGATCGCCGTCGGCAGCCCCACGTAGCCGAGCCCGACCACGGCCACGACCGCCTGCTCGACGTGCTCGGGCGGGGGTGGGGCGGCCGCGGGCGCGGACGGGGCGGTCTGCGGCTGTTCGAGCACCTGCGTCGTCACTAGGTCCGGCGTCATGCGTTGTCCCCCTGCTCGGGCGAAGTGGTTTCCGCCAAACGCGTCCCCCTGCTCCTCGCTTCCGAGGGAGCGCCGGGCGGCGGGCGGCCAATGGGTCGGCAGTTTGCACAGCCACCCCGCCCACCAAAACCCCCTTGGACGGTTGACCGAAGGTCCTGCCCGGGCGCGGCCACAGGACGTCGTCCGGCATGCACCGGGGGCTGCCCGAGTCGGGCAGCGGCCCGGCACCCGCAGCCCGACGGAGCCCGCGCCGGGGCATGGGCGACCCCGAGCGGCCCACGGGGCCGTTGTTAGGCTCTGTAGATGCGGGATTTCCTGGACGCGATCAGCCGTCGGGTGGTCGTCTACGACGGCGGCATGGGCGCCACGCTGGAGCAGTTCGACCTCACCAGCGAGGACTACGGCGGCCTGGCGGGAAAGTGCCACGAGGCGCTGGTCCTGAACCGCCCCGACGTGATCGAGGGCGTCCACGCCTCGATGCTCGAGGCCGGCGCGGAGGTGGTCGAGACCGACACCTTCCAGGCCTCGCGGCTGAAGCTCGGCGAGTGGGGACTGGCCGAGCACACGCGCGAGATCAACGTCCGCGCTGCCCAGATCGCCCGCCGGGCGGCCGGTGAGCAGCGGTTCGTGGCCGGCTCGATCGGACCCACGGGCTACCTGCCGGCCTCCGAAGACCCGAGCCTCGGCCAGATCCGCTTCGGCGAGCTGGTGGAGGTCTTCAGCGAGCAGGCCGAGGGCCTGATCGAGGGCGGTGCCGACCTGCTGATCATCGAGACCGCCCAGGACATCCTCGAGGTAAAGGCGGCCATCTTCGGTGCCCGTGAGGCGTTCGGGCGCACCTCCACCGTGCTCCCGATCCACACCTCGGTGTCGCTGCTGCCCAACGGCGGCAAGATGCTGCTGGGGACCGACATCGCCGCGGTCCTGTGCACGCTCGAGGCGCTCGGCGTGCAGGTGATCGGCCTGAACTGCTCGACCGGGCCACAGGACATGCGCGACGCGATCCGCTTCCTCGGCGAGCACTGCCCGCTGCCGGTGGCGTGCATCCCCAACGCCGGCCTGCCGCTCCAGGGACCCCGCGGGGAGACGATCTTCCCCGAGCAGCCGGAGCCGCTGGCGGAGGCCCTGACGGAGTTCGTGGAGCGCTACGGGGTCGGGATCGTCGGTGGCTGCTGCGGCACCACGCCGGCCCACGTCGCCGCGATCGCGGCCCGCGTCGGCGGGCGCCCCGTCGGCGCGCGCCCGGCTCCCCGCGAGCCGCACGTGTCCTCGATGATCGCCGCCACGCCGCTCGTGCAGGACCCCCGCCCGACGCTGGTCGGCGAGCGGGTCAACTCGCAGGGCTCGCGCAAGGCCAAGGAGCTGCTGCTGGCCGACGACTACGACGGGCTGGTCCAGATCGCCGAGGACCAGGTCCTCGGTGGGGCCCACGTGCTCGACCTGTGCGTGGCGCTGATCGAGCGCACCGACGAGGACGAACAGATGCGGCTGCTGGCCAAGCGCATCTCGCTCACCCAGC
>DATJOU010000357.1:0-10967 GCA_035506775.1 Solirubrobacteraceae bacterium
GCGCACCCAGCACGTGGTGGTGGTGGACGACGAGGGACGGCTCGCCGGGCCCGTGTCGGTGGCGGCGCTCGTGAAAGCGTCGCCCCACGAGCCGGTCGGGACCCTGACCGAGCCCAACAGCCCGTCGGTGACCCCGGAGACCGACGTTCCCGAAGTGGCCAGGCTGATGACCGACTACAACCTCATCGCGCTCCCGGTCGTGGACGGCGACGGGCGCCCGATCGGGGTGCTGACGGTGGACGACGTGCTCGAGCTGATGCTGCCGGAGGACTGGCGGCGGCGTTTCGGGCTGGCCCGCGATTAGCCCGGGACGCCCCCGCTGATACCCTTGAATTGCCGCCCGAATGGGTGGCTTGACCGGATATTCACGCGATGGGCGATCAAACGAGACATCAGGATCCAGAGCTGCCGCGAAGTAGCACGCCCGCGGCTGCCGTTCTGGGCGCGCCCTCGCTCGCCGGCTGCTTGACCTAGCCGGCTGAGGGCCTCCATCGGCGGCCGCGGCACGGCTGCGCGCTGAGAAAGGAGGTCGAGCAGATGGCTAGCAACCCCACGAAGGAGTCGGCGGCGGCCCGCGAGCGCTTCGTGCTCGACTCCGCCCACGTGGGCGACATCCGCGGCGCCTTCGGGACGATCGGGCAGCACGAGGAGGGACGCCACGGGGTGCGCTCGCGGCTGCTGGCGCTGCTGGCGATCATCGGCCCCGGGCTGATAGTGATGGTCGGCGACAACGACGCCGGGGGCGTCGCCACCTACTCGCAGGCCGGCCAGAACTACGGCACCAGCCTGCTGTGGGTGCTGCTGCTGCTGGTTCCGGTGCTGATCGTCAACCAGGAGATGGTGGTCCGCCTCGGGGCCGTCACGGGAGTCGGCCACGCGCGCCTGATCAAGGAGCGCTTCGGGCGCTTCTGGAGCTGGTTCTCGGTCGGGGACCTGTTCGTCCTGAACTTCCTCACGATCGTCACCGAGTTCATCGGCGTGAGCCTCTCGCTGGGCTATCTCGGGGTGTCCGAGTACATCGCCGTCCCGCTCGCCGCCGTGGCCCTGGTCGCGATCACCGCGAGCGGCAGCTTCCGCTCCTGGGAGCGGGCGATGTTCGTGTTCGTGTTCGCCAACCTGCTGATCGTCCCGTTGTTCTTCATGGCCCATCCCCATGCGGGGAGCGTCGCGCGGGACTTCTTCGTGCCCGGCATCCAGGGGGGCGCCACGTCGACCTCGGTGCTGCTGATCATCGCGATGGTGGGAACCACCGTGGCGCCGTGGCAGCTGTTCTTCCAGCAGTCGAACGTGATCGACAAGCGGATCACCCCGCGGTGGATCAACTACGAGCGCATCGACACCTGGATCGGGGCCGCCGTGGTCGTGATCGGGGCCGGAGCCCTGATATGCGTGTCGGCCTTCGCCTTCTCCGGCACCCCCTACTTCGGCCACTTCACCAACGCCGGTGCCACCGCCGAAGGGCTCGACCACACGCTCGGCTCGACCGCCGGGGTCTTCTACGCGATCGTCCTGTTGAACGCCTCGCTGATCGGAGCCGGGGCGCTCACGCTCTCCACGAGCTACGCGTTCGGGGACGTGTTCGGGACGAAGTCCTCGCTGCACCGCAAGTTCAGCGACGCGAAGAGCTTCTACGCGATCTTCGCCGCAATGATCGCGGGCGCCGCCGCGATCGTACTGATCCCCGGCGCCCCGCTCGGCATCATCACCGAGGCCGTCCAGGCGCTGGCCGGCGTGCTGCTGCCGTCGGCGAGCGTGTTCCTGCTGATGCTCTGCAACGACCCCGAAGTGCTCGGCCCGTGGCGCAACCGGCCGTGGCTGAACGCGCTCGCGAGCGTGATCGTGTCGGTGCTCGTGCTGCTGTCACTGATCCTGATGATCACGACCGTGTTCCCACACGTCGACGTGACCAGGGTGACGCTGGTCGGGGGCGCGATCCTCGCCGCCGGGCTGGCGGCGCTCGGGCTGGTCACGATCTACAGGCGCCGGCACGCCCCGCCACCCCTCCCGGCGCAGGCGGGCGGGACCCCCGAGCTGCCCCGCGAGCAGTGGACCATGCCGCCCCTCACCCTGCTGGGCAGACCGGAGTGGTCGATGGGCCGCAAGGTCGCGATGCTCGGGCTGCAGGTCTACCTGGCCCTGTCGGTGATCATCCTGGTCGTCAAGGCCGCCCAGCTGGCAGGCGCCTGAGCGGGGCCGGGTCACCGCCCCGGCGCCCGCTCGGCCGGCGTCTGGCTACTTGGTGATCTTGATGATGCGCTCCATCCCCAGGCGAGTGTGGTCGACCTTGTCCTGGGTTTCCATGAAGCACACCTGCACGTAGATGCCGGGCTTGGCGGTGATCGTCTCCTGCATGTACGCGTTGTGCGACAACGGCCCGTAGAAGGCCACGGGCGGTCCGGCGATCAGCTTTTCGACCGCCTTTTCGTTGCCCGCCTTGAGGTCCTTGACGGCCTTCTTGGCGGACCTCATGTTCTTCACCGGGAAGGCGACGTCCATGTGCACTACGAAGCCTTCGTTTTCGAAGCGCACCACCTCACCGTCGTGGAGCGTGGTCGGGCCTCGGAAGCCGAAGTCGATCGACTTCTCGGTGGCCTGCGCGGCGGGGAGCGCGAGTGCCGCTCCGCCGGAGCCCAGCGTGAACGTCCCCCGCATCGCCGGTTCGCCCTTGCTGCCGCCGATCAGCACCAGATAGGTGCCGGCCTGTAGCTCGGTCTGGGCTTCGTCGGTGACCCCCGATTCTGCTTCGGCGTCGAACACGATCGACCCCAGTTCGACGCTGTTGTTGGGGTCTCCGTGGCCCTTCTTTTCGTTCAGGAACTGTTCCGCTTCGGCGACCGTCCTGCCCGGGGCGAGCCGGAACAGGATCGCGCTTCCTTCCTTGAGGCCCTTGTCGCTGACGACGACGTTGACGGCGCCCGCCGTGGTGGGCGCGCCGGTTACGGTCGCCGACGTCGAGGTGACGGCGATGGACATCGTCGGCACACCGGCCGCCTGCGCCCCCAGCGCACATAGCGCGCAGACCGCCAGAGTGGCGGCGCACACGCCGAGCAGCGTAGGGCCGTTGATACGGGTTCTCACGTTTCTTGCCTTTCGTTCGAGGTGGTTCCGGGGCCCGAACCCTGAGCGCAGGTCCCGGCGGCGGTGAGCGGCGGGCCAATACGCGGGTGACCTTCCCGCGCCCCTGTAACGGTCCATACGGCCTGCCCCCGAACGGGCAGGGTAGTGGTCGGGGGCGACGCGCGTCGAAGCAGCCGAGCAGCGACTCAGCCGTCGGCGTCTTCTTCCTCGCCCTGGTCCTGCGTCTCGCTCAGGACCTCGTTGGCGCGCTCGAGGTCCTCGGCGCGCACGTAGATGTCGCGGGCGCCCCCGCCCCCGCCGACGCGACCCCCGATGCCGGTGTTGGCGAGCTCCATGGTCGACTCGATCCCGGCTTCGGTGAGGACCCCGGAGATCAGCTCGGCCTCGAACTCGTTGGCCGCCGTGGCGACGATCCTCAGCTCGGTGCTCATCGGGCGGGGAGCGTATCGCGCCGCCGGGCCGGCCGCCCTGCGGGTGGGGGGATCCTCAAGCGCGCTCCCGCACGGGCGCGACCGGGAGCCCCGCGACCTCGCTGCGGGCCCGCAGCAGCGTCCCGCCCAACTCGGGATCGACCTCGTTGTCGGCGGTCGTGATCAGCACCTCGCGCATGTCGGGGCCACCGAAGGACAGGCTCGAGACGAAGCCCGCGGGGAGCCGGACGATCTCGTCGAGGTCCCCGTCGGGATGGAACCGGGCCACCCCTCCCCCCTGCCCGAGCGCGATCCAGACGCCCCCCTCGACGTCCACCGCCAGGCCGTCGGCGGAGCCATCGGGGGAGCGGCAGAACTCGCTCGTGGGACCTCCGGCGAGGGGCACGGACAGGACGGCGGCGCGGGCGTAGTCGCTGATGTAGACCGTGGCCCCGTCGGGGGAGCAGCCGATGCCGTTCGGCCACAGGACCTCCTCGCTCAGCACCCGCTCCCCCCCGGGCTCGAGCACCAGCAGCCTTCCCGGACTGGGCTCCTCTCCGGCGAAGGGCCGGAAGCGCAGCGCCCCCGCGAGCAGGTGGCCGTCGGGGGTGGTGCCGAGGTCGTTGTAGCCGCACACGTCCTCGGAATCCAACAGCCGTCGCTGCCCGCCCCCTGCTTGGAGGTGGATCACGTCGCGCCCGCTGAGGACCCAGCCGCCCTGCGCATGGGGCACCGCACCGCCGATCCCACGCCGCTTGGGCAGCAGCGCATTGACCTCGCCCTCCGGCGAGCACTCCCACAGCCCCCCCGCGAGCACGTCGCTGAAGACGAGCTCCCCGCGCGGCCCGATACGGGGTGCCTCGAGCAACCCGTGGGGCTCGCGGAGGACCGGCTCCACCAGCTCGACGCCGGAGAGCACCGAGCCGCTCACCGGGGCCGGCGGGGCCGCTGGGGGAGCCGCGAGCGTCGTCGTAGCTGCAGCGTGCGCCGGTCCTTGGCCTCGCGCGAGCGCTGCTCCCGGTCCAGCTCCCGTTCCTCTTCGAGTCCGACTTCCAGGAACAGCAGCAGCAGCGCCCCGCACAAGCCTCCGGAGATGAGCACGATCGTGAGCACTTCCCCGACCACGCCCGGGACGAGGACCGCGCAGCAGATGCCGGCGAGGACCACCCCCCCGGCCGTCCCGAAGGCCCACTTGCGGGCACGCGAGCTCACACCCCCAAGGTACCCGCGGGAAGGTTCCCGCGCGCGCTGCCACGTCGCTAGTCGGTCTTGCTGAACTGGAAGATCGCCACGCCCAGCATCACGGTTCCGAGCAGCCCGACCACCGCGGCCTCGAGGGCGCCCGGGACGTGCCAGCCGAACCAGGTCACGCCGGGGACCAGCGCGTGGTGGGCTGCCGCGCTCACGTGAAGGTGGGAGAAGATCCCTTTGCGCATCGGGTCGACGGCGTAGGTGAGCGGGTCCAGGCGGTTGAGGATCGACAGCCACAGCGGCAGCCCGATCACCGGGAACAGGGCACCCGAGAGGAAGAACATCGGCATGATCGCCATCTGCATCAGGGCCATGAACGACTGGATCTGGGTCACGCGGGCCGCCACCATCACCCCGAAGGCGGTGATCGTGAAGGCCAGGAGGACCATCAGCACGACGATCTCGAGCAGCAGCCCGGCGGCGTAGGGGATGCCGACGAGGCCCGCGAGCGCGAGCACGATCAGCCCCTGGAAGCCCGCCACGGTGGCCCCGCCGAGGCACTTGCCGAGCACCAGCGAGCTGCGCCGGACGGGCGCCACCATCATCTCGCGCAGGAACCCGAACTCGCGGTCCCACACCAGCGAGGCGGCCGAGAACATGGCGGTGAACATGACCGCCATGCACAGCACGCCGGGGAACACGAAGGTACGCAGGCTGACGCCATGGGTGCCGGCCGAGGCGATCCGGGAGAGGCCGGTGCCGAGCACGAACAGGAACAGGAACGGCTGCATCAGGGCGGTGAGGATGCGCAGGCGGTCGTGGCTGAAGCGGATCAGCTCCCGCTTCCAGACGACCTTGATCGCGCGCAGCTCGCCGCGGGCGCTGCGGGCCGGGACCCGCACACGGGCGATCTCGTGACCTTCGACGACCGCACCGGCCGGGGTGGCGAGCTCGGGTGTGGTCTGGGTGCGGGTGGCCATCAGCGGCTCATCATGCGGTGGAGGTTGCGCATGCGGTCGTTGTTCTCGGAGGACTCGGCGTCGCGGATGGTGGTGCCGGTGTGGGCCATGAACACGTCGTCCAAGGAGGGACGGGCCACGCTCACCCCGCGGATCGGCTGGCCGAGCTCGGCGAACAGGCGGGGCAGGAAGCGCTCGCCGTCGGTGACCCCGAAGGTGACCTTGCCCTCGGCCATCACGGCGTCGATCTCGAAGCGATCACGCAACGCGGCGATCACGGCGTCCGAGTCTTCGGCCTCGATCTGGACCCGGTCCTTGCCCACCTGGGCCTTCAGCGCTTCGGGAGTGTCGAGCACGATGATCCGTCCCTGGTCCATGATCGCGATCCGATCACAGTACTCAGCCTCGTCCATGTAATGGGTGGTGAGGAAGATCGTGATCTCCTCCTGGGTCTTCAGCTGACGGATGTAACCCCAGATCGAGCTGCGGGTCTGGGGGTCGAGGCCCACGGTGGGCTCGTCCAGGAACAGGACCCGGGGCGAGTGGAGCAGACCGCGGGCGATCTCCAGGCGGCGCTTCATCCCGCCCGAGAAGTGGTTCACGAGGCTGCCGCGGCGCTCCCACAGGCCGACCATCTCCATCACCTGTTGCATCCGCTTGGCCACCAGCTCCCGGGGTACCCCGTAGAGCTCGGCGTGCAGTCGCAGGTTCTGCTCGGCGGTCAGGTAGCCGTCGAGCGTGGTGTCCTGGAAGACGAGACCGATGTTGCGGCGCACCTCGTCGCGTTCGCCGACCACGTCGTGGCCGGCCACCCAAGCAGATCCCCCGGTGGGACGGACGAGCGTGCAGAGCATGCTGATCGTGGTCGACTTGCCGGCCCCGTTCGGTCCCAGGAAGCCGAACGTCTCCCCCGTCTCAACCGTGAAGTCCACACCTCGGACGGCTTTCACCTCGCCGTAGGACTTGATGAGGCCGCTGACGGCCACGGCGCCGCGGGCGCCCGCCGGAACGGGCGCCGCCTGCGCTTGGTCGTGGGTCGTGGCGATTCGGCTCAAACGTCCTCACTCACCGTATCGGCATCGCCATCCCCCTCGGCGAGGATCCCGTAGAGGTCCTTGCGCGTGCGCACCAGCACCTCCTGGGCGGCCGCCATCTGGGACTCGCTGCCCGTCCTCATCACCTGCCGGAGGGCATGGGCGACGTCACGCAGCACGCGTCCGAGCTCGTGGGCACGATCGCCGACTGTGGCGCTCATCTCCTCCCATGGGGCCGGGCGGTCGTCAGGACGCTCGTCGACCACGGTTCTGCCCGCGTCGGTGAGCGCGAACAGCTTGCGGCCGTCGATCTCCTCCGAGCGGATCAGGCCCTCGTCCTCGAGCTGGGCGAGCGCCGGGTAGACGGACCCGGGGCTGGGGCTCCAGACTCCGTCGCTGCGCTCCTCCACCTCCTGTTTGATCTGGTAGCCGTTGCGAGGCTCCTCGGCCAGCAACAGCAGTGCGGCGGTGCGGATGTCGCCACGGCGCGCCTTGCGTCCGCGGCCCCACGGCCCGCGCGGCCCCGGGCCGAAATCGCCCCAGTCGCCACGACCACCGAAGGTGCGTCCGCGCTCGCCTCTGTGGTGGGGAGCTCGGCATCCCGGCCGGGCCCCCGTCGAATAACTTCCAAACATCTTGAAACTCCTATCGTGAGCTATCAAAGTAACTACGCGATATATCGTAACACACCGGCTCAGAAGATCCCCTCCCTCGCGGGAGAGGCACGGACAGGGCCCGCCCTCAGTGGCGGAAGTGGCGGCGGTCGGTGGCGATCATCGAGGCCCCGGCCGCCTCGACGGCGGCGACGACCTCCTCGTCGCGAACTGAGCCGCCGGGCTGGATGATCGCCGTGACGCCGGCCGCGAGGGCCAGCTCGGGGCCATCGGCGAAGGGGAAGTAGGCGTCGGAGGCGAGGCTCGAGCCCGGCAGCAGCTCGGGCTGGAACTCGCGGGCCTTCTCGACCGCGATCCGGACCGCGTCCACGCGGCTCATCTGGCCGGCACCGATCCCGATCGTGGCCCGGCCGCGGGCGATCACGATCGCGTTGGAGCGCACGTGGCGGCAGACGCGCCAGGCGAACAGGAGGTCCTGCCACTGCTCCTCGCCGGGCTCAGCGGCGGTCATGGTCCGCATCTGCTCGCGGGTCTCGGCGACCTGGTCGTGGGTCTGAACGAGCTGGCCGCCGAGTACCGAGCGACCCTCCACGCGCTCGCTCCGCCGGGGCCACCCGGGGAGCTCCAGCAGGCGGACGTTCTTCTTCTGCTGCAGGACCTCCAACGCCTCCGGGTCGAAGGAGGGGGCCAGGAGCACCTCGATGAACTGGCCCGAGAGCTTCTCCGCGGCGGCGGCGTCGACGGGCCGGTTGAGCGCGATCACGCCCCCGTAGGCGCTCTGGGGGTCGCTCGCGAAGGCACGGGCGTAGGCCTCGGCCGCATCGTGGGCGACCGCGCAGCCGCATGGGTTGTTGTGCTTGACGATCGCGCAGGCGGGCTCCTGGAAGTCTTCGACCAGCTCCCGGGCCGAGCTGAGGTCGAGCAGGTTGTTGAACGACAGCTCCTTGCCGTGGAGCTGGTTGACGCCCTCGAGCAGGTGGGGGCCGGCGCCCACGCGTGAGTAGAAGGCGGCGTCCTGGTGGGGGTTCTCGCCGTAACGGAGGTCGAGGACCTTCTCGTAGGACTCGCTCCAGCTCGAAGGAAAGCTCCCGTCGGGCGAGGTTCGCGAGAACCACCCGGAGATGGCCGCGTCGTAGCGGGCGGTGCAGGCGAAGGCCTTGCGGGCCAGCTCCGTGCGGGTGGCCTGGGAGAGCCGTCCGTCGCTGTCGCGGAGCTCCTGGAGCACCGCCGGGTAGTCGCTCGGATCGACGACCACGGCGGCGAACTCGCTGTTCTTGGCGGCCGCCCGGATCATCGTCGGACCGCCGATGTCGATGTTCTCGATGATCTCCCGCTCGGAGGCGTCCCCGCGGGCGACGGTCTGCTCGAACGGATACAGGTTCACGCACACGAGGTCGACCGGTTCGATCGCCTGTTCCTCGGCGGCCCGCAGGTGGGAGTCCTCGTCGCGGCGGGCGAGCAGTCCCGCGTACAGGCGCGGGTGGAGCGTCTTCACGCGGCCGTCCATGATCTCGGGGAAACCGGTGAAGTCCTCGATCGGCCGGGCGGGGATGCCGACCCGAGAAAGCTCTCGGGCGGTGCCGCCGGTGGACACGAGCTCTACCCCGAGCTCCTGGAGGCCCCGCGCGAAGTCGGTCACCCCGGTCTTGTCCGAGACCGACAGCAGAGCCCGCCGGACGCGTACATCGCCGGGGGCGGCACGCTGGATCGCGCCCGCCCGCTCGCTCGTCAGCTCACCCGAGGAGGCCACCCTCAGAGCCTATCCGCAAGGGACCCGCGATCGACCACGACGCGGCGAGGATTTTGCTCGTCGGTGCGGACTGCCCCGGCGGCCAGGAGCCTGACCGCTTCGGGGAGCAGCGAATGCTCGAGCGGACGGAGGGCCTCCAGGACCTCCCCGGGAGTCGAGGCGTGCGGGAGCTCCACCGACCGCTGCAGGATCACCGGGCCCGTGTCGACCCCGGCGTCGACGAAGTGGACGGTGACCCCGAACACCTTGACCCCGTAGGAGAGGGCCTGCTCGACGGCCCTCAGGCCGGGGAAGGCCGGCAGCAGCGAGGGGTGGACGTTGATGACCGCGCGGGGGAAACGGTCCAGGAACGTGGCTCCCAGCAGCTCCATGTAGCCGGCGAGGACGACCACCCGGGTGCCCCGCTCCAGCAGCCACCCCGCCAGCGCCTCGTCGCGGGCAGCCCGGTCCGGGTAGTCGGAGCGGGCGAACACCTCGCTGGCCACCCCGCGCTCGCCGGCGCGGAGCAGGGCGGGGGCGTCGGGGACACTCGAGGCGACAGCCACGATCTGAGCCTCCCGCTCGTGGACGGTGTCGAGCAGGGCCTGGAGGTTGGTTCCCACGCCCGAGACGAGGACCGCGATGGGAAGCTGCTCGGGCACGCGGGCGGGACGATAGCTGCGGGCTACGTCGCCCCCTGAGACGAGGGCTATCCCCCCAGCCCGGCCGCCTCGAGGGCCTGGGCCTGGTCGTTGTAATAGCCCAGCTTCACCGCCTTGCCGGCGCGAAACGAAGCGACCAGTGCATCGGGGCGCCTGAGTTCGACGCCGCTGCCCCTGCCCTTGACGACCATCGTGAACAGGGCGATCACCTGTTCACCCGCGCCGGGGCGAATCTCGAGGTCCTCCGTGTGCCAGCTGTCCCAGGCCTCGTCCCAGCGCCTGGTCCACTCCAGGAACGAGTCTGCTCCGGTGGACTCCGGGATGTCCTCGTCGTCGATCTCCACCTCGGGATCGAGGTCGGCAAGGACCGCCTGCCAGTCCTTGCGGTCGAAGGCCTCGGCCATACGCTGCATCGCGGCCAGGTTGTCCGCCGACATACGCGACCTACGGGACCGGTCGGCCGGTGTGGAACATCGTTGACAAGGTCACCCGCATGGCGCCGCATTTCTGGCACACGAGCAGCCCGTCCGGCACACGAAGCACACCCGTCTTCTCCCGCATCCGGTCGGTCTGGCGGGCGTATGTCTCGTCGGTGGCCTCGGCCCAGTCGTTTCCGCCGCAGATGGAGCAGGTGTCGGAGCGGCGATCCACGGCCCCAAGATTAGGCCTCCGCCGTTCCGAGGTCACGGTCGTTCGCCCCGTGTGGCCCGCCTGCATCGAACCGATCACCGTGACGTACATCACACAACCCACCGCTGGGCCGTTCTTCAATCGAATCGAGGGATTGAGGGGCTACGGAAGATCCCCCAAATCAAAGGACGAGCCAAATGGTGCTTGCCATCGTCGTGACGCTGATCGTCACCGCCGCCCTCGGCTGCGGGTTCCGCCGGGAGCGCGGAGGGGCGCTCATCGTCCGCCACCCTTACAACAACCGTTACAACGACGCCACCGCCGCGCGCGGGGCGGACTTCGAGAGCTGAGGCTCCGACCCGCTAGGAGCGGGCGGTGAGCAGCGGCACGTGCTCCTCTCCGGGGCCGCCCGGGTTCTCGGCGGGCTGCTCCAGGGAGTACTTGCCGGCCGCCGAGGCACTCCCGGCGAGCGGGTAGTCGCCTGTGAAGCACGCGTCGCAATGGTGTGAACGGGTGCTCGCGACCGCCTCGTAGACACCCTCGAGGGAGAGGTAGTGAAGCGTGTCACACCCGAGCTCGGCCGCGATCTCCTCGGTCGTGCGTCCGTGGGCGATCATCTCCTCACGGGAGGACATGTCGATCCCGTAGTGACACGGATGC
>DATJOU010000358.1:0-7368 GCA_035506775.1 Solirubrobacteraceae bacterium
CACCCGCCAACGCCCTCCACGGATATCCCGTCCGAACACGGGTTGCCGCGCGGGTGCCGGCGAACCCAGTTCCAGTTCTTCGCGTTCGCATTCACCAGCCGCCACGAGCTCATCTCCGGCGAGCACGAAATCGGCATCCGCCGCGGTACCGGGCTCCCAGCCGACGCATTCAGGACTCCTGACGGAAGGCGGCTGCGCGATCGGAGTCAATCGCCCTGGAGGATCCCCCACCACGAAGCGAGTCGGCTCTCCCCCCGAGGTGGTGGCTACCGCACCAGCTGAAGAGGCGAGCGTTGCTCTCTCGCTGTCCGGGGCAGGCCTCGTGAATGACCTGGGCCTGAGGAAGCGCGTGAACCGCATCTGGTGTTCGTCGATCCACACCACCCCCGCGCCATCGATGGCGACCCCCTCATTCAACGGGGTGGGCTGAACCATCGCGCTCGCCGTGGGCGGGGCCAGGACGAGCACCCCCACGCAACCGAACACGACGAGCAGTCCGGCGTGTCGACACATTCGCGGCGGCGGCTCGTGTCCTCCCTCAGCGCGCGGACCCGAAGAACGACTGCACGTACTGCTCCGGTGAGCCCACGCCGGTGGCGTCGTCGTAGCCCTTGACGGCCGGCAGTGCGGCGGCCCCCTCACCGTCGATGCCGAGCGTGCGCAGATACGTCACGAGCGGCCCTTCCCTGGTTTCGGAGTCGGTGTAGTTGTTGCGCACCTCGGCGAGGTGTACGCCGGGTCCGAACGGGAAGTCGGTCACGTCGTGGAATGCGCGGCTGCCGTACCTGTCGTAGATCGCCGGGTTGGCGAAGCCGAGCGGACGTCCGGCGGCCTGCTGCGCGTCGGCCTCGATGCCGGCAAAGGTCGGGGATGAGACGCTCGTGCCTCCGATCCGGCTGAGAGAGAAAGCGTATGTCTTGCCGTTCGGCTGGAGGGTGGTCTCCCCGACCAGGAACCCGGTGCTGGGGTCGGCGAGCGTTGACACGTCGGGCACGACCCGCATCGGGATCGGGCTGGTCGTCCCTTCCGGCGGTTTTGTAGCCAACCCGTAGGGCACCACGCCCCTCTGGTAGAACGGCTCCCTGTAGACGGTGCTGACCCCGCCCCCGCTGGCGCCGTCGAAGAATTCCGGGTACACGCCGGGCGGTGTGTAGAGCCATGAGCTCCCGCCTTCCGCGAGCGGGTCCAGCAGCGTGCCCCAGGAGGTCTCGAACTCGTAGTTGTTCCGGGGTCCGATGGCGAGGCTGGTACCGCCCACCGCGGTGACCCACGGGCTGGAAGCCGGGAAGTCGACCTGGAGCTTGTCCGACAGTTCGTCCTCTTCGGGACTCTCATAGCCGTTGTCACCCGACGAGAAGAAGAAGCCGATGCCCTCGGCGGCGCCGGCCTCGAAGATCAGGTTGTAGACCCCGGCGATCTCTTCGTCGTGGTCGGCCGGTTCGCCGAACGAGTCGGTGACGATGCTCGCCAGGCGACGGTTGACGATGAACGCCTCTGCCGCTGCCAGTTCGGTTTCTTCGCAGTTCGCGGCCGCCACGAAGCGCACGTTCGCGTCCGGCGCCTGGCCGTGGACGGACTCCACGTCGAGCGTCTCCTCGCCGTACCACCCCGGTGCTTCGCATTCTTCGACCTCGGAGAATTCCCCCGGCAGATACTGCCTGTACTGGCCGAACCGGAACGGAGCATCGCCGGTGACCCTCGCGTATGTATTCGCGTCGGACAGCATCGTCGGTGAGGCATAGGCATCGACCACCGCCACCGTCTGGCCCGCCCCGGTCATCCCCGATGCTTCCACTCCGTCCGCGCCCCGAATCTGCCGCGGCGTGTAGCCCCCGTTCGTCCACGGCTGATGCTTGCCGTAGGCCGTCGGCTCGTTAGTGGCGATCTTTTCGCCGTAGTAGCCCGACGTGGGTGGGGCCACCCAGTAATTCGCTTCGGGCGGCGGAAGTGCTTCGTAGTGCTTCATCGTGTGCCTGGCGGTGTCGAGTCCCGAAACGGCGAGGACCGCGCCGGCGACCGAGTTCGGCGCGCTCGCCGTCTGCTCGGGGGCACGGTCGATCCGACCATCTGGACCCCTGAAGTTCGCGAAGCTCACGTCGAAGGCATTCCCGGCCGCGGCGGGCGTGCCCTTGACCGCCACGTAGCCGCCGACTTCCTGGTGGGCTTCGGTGACGGTCAGCCCCGCGCCGGTCAGCCACGATTCCACCGCGGCGATCTGTCCGGAGGTGGGGCCGAAGTCGGCCTGGACCTGTTCGGGGCTGAGGTAGCTGCCGTAGAGCGCGCTGCCCGGGGTCGATACCGCTGCCGCGTACGTGCTCAGGCCGACCGGGTCACGACCGGCGAGGTACACCCGCACGTTCACGGTGCCGCCGGGGGCGGCCTGTGGGGAGACGGCCTGCGGCGTCACGGCCTGAGGGGTGAGGCCCGACCCATTCACGGCCCACGCCGGATGTGTTCCGGGGATCGCCGTCCGCGGTCCACCTTCCGTTTGACCGACCGAACCGGATGCGCTGCCGGCGAGGCCGAGCCCCGCGAGTCCCACGACGACCGTCGTTACTCCCGCGCAGAGCACGCGGTACCGGCCCAGAACTGCGCTCATCCTCCGTCCCTCCCTCTGTGGTCAAACACGATCTGCGTCCACTCTTCGCCCGTCTTGGAAGCCGCCCTCGATCGAGCGCGTACTCGCGCATCGTCGCGCATCTGGGTGGGCGCCTGCGTAGCCAACACTCGTGGCTTCGATACTGCCCCCAAAGGCCTGCTTTTACGCCGCGAGGGGCGTGGAACCCCGCCGCGCCGGGTGCGGCCCGCAGCGACCGCCGGCCGAGCGCGGGCGTCCGGAAGACGTCCCGGCGGGGCGCTTATTCCTTTCCGCGTTTACCGATCGTCTTGAACCGGCGAACGCTGGTTTCGGTCCTCCCCACGGCGTTCGTCGCTTCCGCCCAGGCTTCGTTGTTCGACACCCCTGGGGGAAGGTCGTTGACGGTGACGCTCACGGTCTTGGTCCCGCGACCAGCCGCTATCTGCCCGCTCTTCGCCACGGTCGGCCCGGCCCGTTCGCACGCTCCCCCGGAGCAGCCCGGGTCGATCCAGATCGTGTACGAGGTTTCGCTGCCCTCCGTGTTGATCCCCGCCGTGAGTTTGGCGCTGTGCGCCTTGACGTTCGACACGTGGATCTTGACCACGGGCGCCTTCGGCGAAGCCGCCCCGGCTTCGACGGCCAAGAGCACGGCCGTTCCCACGAACGCTGTCGTCAGCGCCGCCGACACGGATCTTGCTCGCATGCTTCTGTCCCCCTGCTCTGTTCGGCTTCCGATAGGGCCGACTCCGGCAGCGTACTGGGCCGTCGGCTGCCTGTCCAGAGCCTGAGACGGGCGCGTTTGCGCCGACGATCGGTGAGCCGTAGTCTGATGGCATCGGATCCATACCGCCGCCCATCCCCGCGGCAGCGGAGTTGGGCTGTGGAAGGGAGAGAAAGGGGTTGGCCGTGTCACGGGACAATGCTGAGGTCGTCAGACGCGGACAGGAGGCACGTTCGGCGGGCCGGGTCGACGAGTGGATCCACACGCTCGATCCGGATATCGAGTGGGACATCTCCGGATATCCGCTCCCCGACTTTCCGGAACACGGGACCGGTCGCGGCCCTTTCGTCGGGCACGTCACGAAGTACTGGTCCCGCTGGAACGACTATGCGCAGACCGTCCAGAGGACGATCGAAGTGGGAGACGACGTGGTCGTGATCCTTCACGAGCATGCTCGAATGCGGAACAGCGATGCCGTGGTGGACCGTGAAGTCGCAACGATCTGGACCGTCCGGGACGGTGTGCGCGTCCGCTTTCGCGCTTTCGAGCACCCAGCTGACGCGCTGAAGGCGGCGGGGATCGAGGAGTAGGCGCCGGAACTAGCGCCGGAGGGTCGTGTTTAACCGTCCGCGCCCGTCGGACTGGGTGGCGGGACGCTTCAGTCCCTACAGCAAGGAAAAGGGAGGCAGGCATGTACCGGCGACTGGCAGTGAGTATCGCGGCGCTCTCGACTGTGGCGTTCACGGCTTCGGCATCGGCAGCCACGCCGCGGTCGTATCTGCTGCGCCGTCCTGCCCACGAACACTGCAGGGCCAGATATTCGCGAAAGGTCAAGGTGGCTCACGTCCACCACAGGACCGTACGCCATGTTTGGTGCGTCTACACGGCTCCCCCCGTACGGCCGCCCGCGCCGCCGCCTACCGGCGGCAGGACCGCTACGTCCACGTCCGTCAACGCGACCTACAGCGGATCCCCGCCCGCCCTCACGGTCGCCGGCAGGGTTACGTATGACGGTGGCCTGCAGGTGGCCGGCGTGCCCGTCACCTACACGGTCGAAGACACGACCGCAGGGCGGGTCCTCGAGACCTTCGTCGAGCCGGCAGGCGTGTTGGGAACCTGCGGCATCGCCGTCACCCAGCAGTACCGCGGCCTGGTGACCTACCAGGGCGAACCAGAGCTGCCTTATCACGGCTGCGCCTTCACCGGCTTCGTGGCCCCGGGCGACGACATTCTGGTCATCAGGGGATCCTTTGCGGGTAACGAGAGCTACGCGCCCTCTGAAAGCCCCGCCGAGCCCTTCCCGGGGTGAACGCGCCGGCGAAGGTGACGTAGGCTCGCCAGCAGTGACCCGGGCGCCGGGTCGGCAACCGGCACTGCGGGAGACGCAGGGCGGTGATCGGGTGCCGGCGTGGATGCACGCCGGGTCCGGCCGGTGTGCTCCGAGTGCCGACGCCGGTTCCCGCCCGCGAGTTCCGCCGCCCGCTCCTGTGAGAGTGCTTTCGCCGTGTGACTGTTGAAAGTGACCATGCCGGCAGCATCGCCGGAGTTCGCTCTCAACCGAAGAGATTTAGCGACGGCTGTCCGCGACGGAGCCCGGAGCCCCGTGTCACGCCGCCGGGCGCGCGAGCTCGTCGCCCCCGGAGGTCACCTCGACGAGCGTGTCGCCGCCGGAGGTGCGCAGATAGAGCACGTGGCGCCTGACACGCTGGCGGCTGACCAGCCCGGCCTGGGCGAGGACGGAAAGCTGCTGCGAGACGCCGCCCCCGGTGACCCCGAGGAGTCCCGCCAGCTCACTGGTCGAGCGCGGCGAGTCCAGTGCGAGCAGCACGGCTGCACGGTTGCGGCCCAGCAGCTTGGCCAGCGCGTCGGGCGGAGCCAGGGCGTCTCCGTCCCACAGCATCCCCACTCCACGGGCCGGGTAGATCACCGTCGGTTGCCATGGATCGGCGGTCACCAGCAGCACCTTCGGCCACGCGAACACGCTCGGGATCAGCAAAAGGCCGCGCTCGTCGAGCTCCATCACGCGCGTCAGGCAGGGGGGCTGGAACCCGTCCGCGTCCGGTTCCTTCGTCACCGTCAGTACGCCATCCGACCAGCTCACCTGCGGATCGAGGTCGGCGAACAGCGCCTCCAACCCTCCGTCGGCCATCTGGCGGGCCCGATAGCGGATGTCGTGCTCCAGCAGCGCCCGCATACGCGCCCAATGGGGTGCGATCGCACGCTCCCAGTAGGTCCTCATGAGCTCGTCGAGCCTTCCGACGGCGGCTCGCGGTTCCTCCACGAACCCGTCCAGCACGACCGGCAGTCGCTCGCCGGGGTAGGCGTCGAGGACTTCCGCCCTCACCTGTTCCGGAGGGGTCGCGAGCATCGCCGCCAGGTCGTCCTCGACGCTCGTGAACGGTCCCTGGGGGAGCGGGTGGATGAAATCGGGGGAGTAGCTCCGGGAGCCCTGGAGCGCGTGCAGCACCGACAGGTCGAGCCCGCCGACGACCGCGGCGGCCCGGACCGCCCACGGCATGTGCACGGCCTGGCGGCCCGGATCCCCGAGCACCCGCACGCTTCCCGCCATCTCGATCGTCGGCGAGATCGCGAATCGGACCCGCGTCAGCGCCGCCTTGTCGAAGACGATCTCCGCCATGCCGATCAGTGTTACGCACCCGCCCGCCGCGTGGCGATTCTTTTAGACCGAGCTAAATCGCCATGCGCGCGCTAACTTTTGTCGCTCTGATGGGAGAGGCCAGAAGCCACACGGGGTTAGGCGTGGCTGCGCTGGGGGCAGTGCTCGCGTGCATGATCGCGACCGCCGCACCGGCTCCGGCCAGCGCCTCGGCGGGCGGGACGATCGAAGGGAAGGTCACCGAAACCGGCTCCGGTGCCGTGATCGCCGGGATCGAAGTCTGCGCCTATCCCGACCTCGGTGAAGAAGAAGAACCGACGGCCGCCCAGATCGCCGACGTTCGCTGCTCCACGACCGGCAGCGGGGGCGAATACACGCTCAAAGAAGTGGTTCCGGGTCCGTACTTCGTGAGCTTCGAAGCTCCGGAAGGCACCACCCTGAACTACGTCGCTCAGGAATACGGCGGCGCATCGCCTGCGCCGGTGGTGGTGGTCGAAGGCCAGGTGGCACGGGAAATCGACGCCCAGCTCTCGCACGGCGGGCTGATCGCCGGGGTTGTCACGAGCGCCACCACCGGCGCTCCCATCGAAGGTGCGCTCGTGTGCGCGTTCGAGACCGAAAACGGGTCCGCGGCGGCCGGGACCTGCGGCAAGACCGGCGCAGGGGGTGCGTACACGCTCTCGGGCCTCCCTGCCGGCTCCTACAAAGTGATCTTCATCGACGTCGGGTACGCCCCCCAGGCCTACAAAGACAGCTCCAACCTGGTGGGGGCTGAATCGGTGACCGTCGAAGTCCTGAACACCGTGGGTGGAATCGACGCCGCCCTGCTGCCGCCGAGCACGACCTCACTGCTCGGCGCGGGCGCCACGGGCACGACGAAGCCGTCCGGCAGCGAATCTCTGACTCCTCCCATGGGGTCGGCCCACGGGAGCGGCGGCACTGCGGTTCCGCCGCTCACGTTGTCGGCGAGACGGCTCCGGGTAGCGCGGGACCACGTCGCCCTCGTGTCGGTCCGGTGTGCGGCCAGCACCGCGTGCAGCGGGCGCATCACGATCACCGTCGAGGAGACCGTCCGGTCGCACGGGCATGAGCACCGCGAGGCGGTCACGATCGCCGCCGGACCGGTCCTCGCCCTGGCTGCCGAGGGACGTCTCACCGCGCGCGTCCATCTGAACGCCCGCGGGCGCGCGCTGCTTCGCAGCCACGGCGGGCACCTGTCGGCCAAGCTCAACCTCACGGCGCCAGGTCACCACCAGCGGGTAGCCGTCGAGCTCCACGGCTAACTCCACGTTGCCGGCGTGGGGGACGGGACGTGCGCTAGATCACAGACTGCGGCCCGGCCGGGTGGCATCGTTGACCCCGGCACCGACGTGGGTGCGGAGGCCCCGAGAACGGGGGTAAGGCGATGCGCATATCTGGCAGCGGGAACTCGGCACGTCGCGTAGCCGGGCG
>DATJOU010000359.1:0-10504 GCA_035506775.1 Solirubrobacteraceae bacterium
GAGATGTGGTCGCCGTTGGCGGACAGCCCGCCGAGGTCTCCGGCCCCGGCCCGCACCAGCTGCACCCACCAGTTGGCCAGGTTCGGCGGGATCTGCACGGTCACGTCGGGCATCAGCCCCCGCGCCTGCCCGACCAGCTCCTCCATCTCGGCCACCGTGACGGGCGTGGCCCACGCCGGAAGGGGCACCGCCACGGGCTCGTCGGCGACACCCGTCTGCCAGTACCGCCTGGCCGCCGCGTCGGCGATCGTGGCGGGCTCGCGGCCGTAGTAGCGCTGGTGTGGGACGAAGTTCTGCAGGATCACCTCCTGCAGGTGCCCGTACTCGGAGTGGACCTCGGCGAGCGCGCGCAGCGAGGCCGAGCGCTCCTCACGGGTCTCTCCGATGCCCACCAGGATCCCGCTCGTGAACGGGATCTTCAGCTCGCCGGCGGCGCGGATCGTCTCCAGGCGGCGGTGGGGGTGCTTGGTCGGGGAGCCGGCGTGGACGGTGTCCATCAGGCGCTCGGAGATCGACTCCAGCATCAGCCCCTGGGAGGCGCTCACCTCGCGCAGCCGCCCGAGGTCCTCGCGGGACAGGACGCCGAGGTTGGTGTGGGGCAGCAGGCCGCGTTCCAGGGCCCGTTCGCAGGTCCACACCACGTAGCCGGTGAAGTCCTCGTGGCCGTAGGAGGACAGCCGCTCGCGGACGGCGGCGTTGACCTCCGGACGCTCTCCCGTGAGGACCAGCAGCTCCTTGACCCTGCGCCGGGCGGCCCCGTCGAGCATCTCGACGACCTCCTCGGGGCTGTACAGGTGCGGCCCGTGGGTCGCGAAGGAGCAGTACTTGCAGTAGCAGCGGCAGGTCCGCGACAGCGACAGGGTGAGGTTCCGCGAGAAGGTGATGCGCCGGGGCATGCCCTAGGCCCCCATTATGCTCAGGCCAACGTGAGCAGGCGACCCGGACCGCAGGTTTACCTCGCCCGCCACGGGCAGACGGCCTACAACCTCGAGGGCCGCTTCCAGGGCCAGCAGGCGATCCCCTTGGACGAGGTGGGACGCGACCAGGCGCGGGAGCTGGCCGAGCGGGCGGTCCCGTACGGGTTCGTCTCGCTGTGGTCGAGCCCCCTGCTGCGGGCCCGTGAAACGGCCACCATCGTGGGGGAGCGGATCGGTCTGGAGGTCCGCGAGGACGACCGTCTGATGGAGACCGACGCCGGCGACTGGACCGACCTCAGCTTCGCCGAGGTGCAGGCCCGAGAACCGGAGCGCTTCGAGCAGTTCGTGACCGTGGACCCGACCTTCTCGTTCCCCGGCGGGGAGTCGTTCGCCGAACAGGACGTGCGCGTCGCGGCCGCGATCGGGGAGGTCCGGCAGGGGCCCCTGCCGGCGCTCGTGGTGTGCCACGGGATGGTGATCCGGGCCGCCCTCGCCACCCACGTGGGGCACCCGATCGAGACCATCAAGCGGGTCGCCAACGCGGCGCTCGTCCCGCTCGACCTGCAGGCCGCCGAACAGGCCGACCTCGGCGGGGGAGCCGCCACCGTCGCGACCTAGCGCCGGTCGCCCTCGGGGGCTCGGTTCCGCCACCCGGCGCACCATACCAGCACTAGTTGCGCCCGCAATCACGCGCCGGTGCGGCGGGCCTCCGAGTCCTCCAGCAGCCGCTCCACGAGCGCCGCTCCCTCACGGGCCATCCGCGAGCGCGGGACCACCAGGTCGAAGCCCGCCCGTTCGGAGCGCTCGCGGACGTCGGCCTCGACGTGGGAGTAGAAGCCGAGCGTCCGGGGGCCCTCCCCCGCGAGCCGGGCCACCAGCCCGATCCCCTCCTCGGGGTCGCTGGTGAGGTCTACGAGCAGCAGCTCGGGACGCTGCTCGGGCGGTCCCGCCAACCGTGCGCTCACCGCGCCCGCATCGGGGACCAGCTCGAGCTGCTCACCGGCCTCCTGCACCTGGGAGGCGAGGCGGGAGCCGAACATCAGGTCGGGGCACAGGGCCAGCACCCGGGCCATGGCCGGCTACTGGGAGCGAAGGCGGCGAAACTCCTCGCGGGCGGACTCCGGGCGGCCCCACATGGGGATCACCTCGGCCCGCCCGACGCGCGTCTCGCGCACCACCATCTCGCCCTCGATCCCGGCCTGGTCGAGCAGCGACAGCGCCCCGTGGACGGTGGGGGCAGCCGCGGCGTGGCCGAACCCTTTGGCCACCAGCAGCCGCCAGTGCCAGTCGTAGTGGGAGTACGGCCGCGCGTTGCAGGTCGTGAGATACAGCGCGGCGTCGACGTAGCGGGACTCGTCGGCGATCCGCAGGTCGAGCTCGAGGTCGGTCCAGTCCTCGGGAAGCTCGTCGAGGATCGCCTTGAAGGAGTCGGCCAGCGCCATCGTGGTCAGCAAGCCTAGCGTGGCTATTCTCGAAATCCGATGGGCGCGGCGCCCCCCCGGACCGACACGCAGGAGAACCTCGCCGGCCAGCTCGAGCTGGTGCGGGGCGGAGCCGGGCTGCTCGATCGCTCCGAGCGGGGCAAGCTCGCCCTCGAGGGACCCGACGCGATCGAGTTCCTGAACGGCCAGGTGACCAACGAGCTCGACGGCCTGACCCCGGGGGAAGGCCGTTACGCGGCCTTCCTGACCCACAAGGGCAAGATGCTCGGGGACCTGCGGATCCTCGCGGTGCCCGAGGGGGGCCCCGACGCCGGGATGCTGCTGCTCGACACCGAGCGGGTCGCGCTGCAGCCGCTGTTCGACATGGTGCGCCGCTTCAAGGTCGGCTTCCGCGTGGAGCTGCACAAGCGCACGCTCGAGCGGTCGCTGCTGTCGCTGCTCGGCCCCCGCTCGGCGGCGATCGCCGGCGTGGAGGGGTTGGGGGAGGCGGAGCATTCGAACACGGCCGTGCGGATCCGGTCCGTCCAGGCGCTGGCGGTGCGGACCGACCTCGGCGTCGACCTGTTCTGTGAGGGGTCCGAGCGCGAGCGGCTGTGGGAGGCGCTCGTGGAGGCGGGCGCCGGGCCGATCGGGGAGCAGGCGGGGGAGTGCCTGCGGGTCGAATCCGGGCGTCCTCGCTTCGGGGTCGACCTCGACGACACCGTGATCCCCCAGGAGGCGGGTCTCAACGAGCGGGCGGTCAGCTTCACCAAGGGCTGCTACGTCGGCCAGGAGACGGTCGCGAGGCTGTTCTACAAGGGCCGCCCCAACCGGCACCTGCGCGGTCTGCGGCTCTCGCAGCCGCTGGACCCCGGGGCCGAGCTGCGGCGGGGGGAACGCGTGGTGGGGCACCTCGCCAGCAGCGTCGTGTCCCCCCGCCTGGGCCCGATCGGGCTGGCGCTCGTGCGCCGCGAGGCGGAGCCCGGGAGCACGCTGGCGGTCGGCGGCGGGGGCGCCACCGCGGAGGTGGTCGAGCTCCCGTTCCCCGGCGGGCACGCCCCCGGCTAGGATTGGCGGCGCACCGGCCCTTCTACACACGAGGTTTGGAAAGAGACAGTGGCGATCGACCTGCAACAGGTATCAGCAGTGGACGTCGAGCCCGGCGTCCTGCCCGAGACGATGGCGGCCTGGGTGATCCGCGAGGAGCGCTTCGGGGAGCCCAAGGACGCATTCCAGATCGAGGAGATCGAGGTGCCCGAGCCGGGTGCCTTCGAGGTGATCGTGCGGGTGATGGCGGCCGGGGTCAACTACAACAACGTGTGGGCGGCACTCGGCAAGCCGGTGTCCGTGATGCGCTACGGGGACCACCCCGAGTACGGCCACCACATCGGCGGCTCGGACGCGTCCGGCATCGTCTGGAAGGTGGGCGCCGGGGTCACCCGCTGGAAGCCGGGCGACGAGGTCATCGTGCACTGCAACCAGGCCTCCTACGAGGACCCCGAGGTCCACGGCCTCGACCCGATGGCGGCTCCGTCGCAGATGATCTGGGGCTACGAGACGACGTGGGGCTCCTTCGCCCAGTTCACCAAGGTCCAGGCCCAGCAGCTGCTGCACAAGCCGAAGGCGCTGAACTGGGAGGCGGCAGCCTCCTACGGGCTCGTGTACTTCACCGCCTGGCGGATGCTCATGACGCGCTGCAAACTGCAGGCCGGCAACAACGTCCTGATCTGGGGCGCCGCTGGCGGTCTCGGGGTGTTCGCGACGCAGATCTGCAAGGCCGCGGGCGCCAACTGCGTGGGCGTCGTGTCCTCGCCCGAGAAGGGCGAGCTGGTCAAGCGCCTCGGGGCCGTGGACTACATCGACCGCAACGAGTTCGCGGGCATGATGCGCAAGGGCGGGGAGACCCCCGAGGAGGAGGCCGAGCGCTTCAAGGTCGCCCGCGGGTTCGCCAAGCGGGTCAAGGACGCCCTCGGAGACGCTCCCGACATCGTCTTCGAGCACGTCGGCAAAGCCACCTTCCCGACCTCCGTGTTCACCGTCAAGCCGTTCGGGAAAGTGGTGATCTGCGCCGGCACCACGGGTATCGACGTGGACTTCAACGTCGCCTACCTGTGGATGCGCCAGAAGGAGATCCTCGGCTCCCACTTCGCCAACGCCTACGAGTGCAACAAGGCCAACGAGCTGATCGAGAGCGGCGTGATCAGGCCGGTGCTGTGGCGCACCCTCGGCTTCGAGGGGGTCGCCGAAGCCCACCAGCTGATGATGGAAAACAAGCACCTCGGCAAGATCTCGATCCTCGTCGGCGCCGAGCACGAGGACGAGGGAGCCACCGCCGAGGGCCCGGGGGCGATCCTCGCGGAGGTCGGCGCCTGATGGCCGGGGTGGTCGTGGTGCCGTGGTACTCGACCGGCTTCCGCGCCGAGCGCTTCGCCGCGGACCTGTCGGAGGTGGCCGGCAGCGCCCTGCGCTACGGGGCCACCTCCTACGCCGTGTACCGCTCCCGGACCGACAAATACCGCTTTCAGCAGTTCTCGACCTTCGGGAGCAAACTCGACTGGGAGCGCTACTGGGAAGGCCCGGAGATGACCTACTTCCGCACGGTCCACTCGAGCTGGTACCAGGTGCCGGTCCTGTACGACTGGTGGGACCTCGAGTCCCACGGCGCCACCGACGACTCCGAGCTGGTGGCGGGCAACGGCCGCGGCAACGGCCACGGCCGCCCCGTCGGCGACGTCAGCTGATAGCGGGCGAGCGCCACCGCCGCGCCGCGCGCCGCGGCGAGCGCCGCCGCTAGCGGGTCGTTTTCACCTCGATAGGTTCTTCGCCGACGAGCGTGAAGGTGCCTTTCAGCGTCGCCTTGACGGGTTCGGTGCCGCCCGTCAGCAGCGATGGAGATCCGCTGCCGCCCTGTTCCGTTTCAGCCCCCAGGTGAAGCGTGGAGCTCGTGACGGGCGCGTCGAGCCCCTTCTTCAGTTCACCCCCGAAGCCGCCGACGATCGTCACGGGCGTCCCGCCACAGGTGACGAACGCGATCGGGGCCCAGAAGACGTCCACCCACGCTTCGGACAGCGAATGGAAGCTCCAACCCACCTTCGCCGTCTTGCGCTTGGTCCAGGCGAGCAGCCCGCCCAGCGGTTCGGAGTCGATCTCGCCCGCCGGCGCCGCTTCGGTCTGACATCTCCCGCTGACTTCGGTGCCGGAGATCTCGCCGGACGCTTCGCAGCCTTTCAGCTGCAGGTGCATCGTGGCGCTCCAGGCTCCCGTGTATTCGCCGCTCGCGCGTCCTTCCGTGCACGTGATCCCGCCGTCGGGTTGTTGCAACTTGATCTTGCGGGCGGAAGCGGTGAACCCGGCGGCCGGCCCCGGTCCCTGGTCCCATTCGTAGCCGCCCTCACCGGGGGGACTTTCGGTCGTGCAGGTTTCTGAGTCGTAGCTCCCGAGAGGGCTCGAGAGCTGCTGGCAGCGGCCGAGTTCGGGCAGTTCGGCGGCCAGGGTCGTGAAGGCGCGCTCGCTTCCGTATCCGACCCCGTAGGCGTTTTCGGCCACCACGCGGTAGTGGTAGGTGGTGGCCGTCTTCAGGCCCGTCATTTCCCTGTAGACGTAGGTCGCGGTGTCCCCTTCGGCCGAGTTTCCCGCCCCCTTGCAGGTGATCGAGTGTTCGTAGGCTTCGCCGAGGCCCCATTCGAAGCGGCAGGCCTTGATCTTGCTGAGGTTCGGGTTGACCTCGCCGTTGAGACGCACCGTCTGACGGGTCAACTCCGAGACTTCGCTCGTCGTCACCGCGGGAGCGGATTCGTAGGTGAAGCGGGCGTCTTCGCCTTCGGCGGTGACGCCTTCCGGAGTGGTGACGGTGACCTGGACGGTACCCGTCCCGGAGGGGCTGACGGCGACGATTTCTCCGGGAGAGCGGACTTCGAAGCTCTCCGCCGGAGTGCCCCCGAATTCCACCGCGCTGGCGCCCGTGAGCTTCGTTCCCGTGATCGCGACGGAGGTCCCGCCGCTGCCGGGGCCGACGTGGGGGTCGAGGGAGGTGACGGTCGATCCGACGTAGGTGAAACGGTCGGCGAGACGAACTTCGCTGGGACCGTCGGGGGTGCTGACGGTGACGTCCACCGTCCCGCTCCCCGGCGGCGCGACCGCGACGATTTCCGTGCCGGAGCGCACTTCGAAGGACGACGCCGGGTGCGTCCCGAACTCGACGGCCGTGGCCGGCGTGAAGCCCGTGCCGGTGATCGTGACCGCGGTCCCACCGGCTCCCGGTCCTTCGTCGGGGGACACGCTCGAGACGATCGCCTCGGCGATCGTGAGGCTCAGGAGGTCGTGAAAGCCACCGACCGCGAAGGAGGTGACTTCGCCTTCCAGGTACGGGCCTTCCGGGCACGGCCCGTAGTTGAGCGGAGCGCAGACCCGCGTGGGCACGTCACGGGAGAAGGGCTCTCCGATGCCGAGGCCGCCGACCTGGTCGCTGCCCCAACTCCACAGTTCGCCGCCATCGGTGAGCGCGAGCACGTCGTAGTCGTCGACGCCGGTCTTGGCTTCGCGGACATTGGCCAGCCCCACAACGGGCACCGGCACCGAGCTGCACGGCAGCTGTTCCACTTCGCCTTCTTCTTCGATCGTGCACGTTTCCGGCCCCGCGAACGAACCGTCGCCGAGGCTTCCGTCGGCGTTGAGCCCCCAGTCCACCACCGACCCGTCGCCGAGGACGGCGGTGCTCATGGCGTCTCCGGCGGAGATGCCGACGACGTCTTCGAGCTGACCGCACGGGGTTCTCCTGCCGGCGGCGCACACGGGCAGCGGGTCCGTCTCGGCGGCGACGGTTCCCACTCCGAGCTCGCCGAGGGAGTCCGATCCCCACGCTTTCACGGTCCCGTCCCGCTCCAGCGCGAGCGAATGGTCGTCACCGGCCGAGATCTCGGTGACTTCGCTCAGTCCTGAGACGGGGACCGGAACCTGGCTGCAGGGGGTTGCCTTGCCCCGCGCGACTTCACACTTCGTCCTGATCCGCTTTTCGCTCGCCAGCTGCCCTTCGTCGTCCGCGCCCCAGGCCATCACCTTCCCGTCCTTCAGCAGCGCGAGCGCGAAGTTCCTGCCGGCGGCGATCGCCACCACTTCCTGGAGGTAGTGCCCGCCCTTGCATTCCCCGGGTGATCCCGAGGTGTGGGTACACACGTAGCCCGGCGTGTAGTCCTGCCCGTTCACTTCCGAGAAGCGTTCCTGTGGGCGCCCCAGCTCCCCCTGGTCGTCGCTTCCCCAGGAGACGACGCGGCCGTCCTTGAGCAGCGCGAGGCCGAAGAACCTGCCGGCGGCGACCGCCACCGCTTCCTGCAGATATGGCCCATGCGGGCACTCGCCCTTGGTGGCGACCGCGCATACCTCGACCGGCACGTCGCTTCCTTCGTCGTAGGCCGCCCCGTCCCCGATCGCCGACCCCCAGCTGCCCCAGCCCATCACCGTGCCGTCGCCCATCAGCGCGAGGCTCTCGGTGTTCGCGCTCGCGAGCTGGACCGCTTCCCGCAGCCCCCGCACTTCGACCGGATCGTCCACGGCGCGCGCCTGCGACCCGTTCCCGAGCTGCCCTCCGGAGTCGTATCCCCACCCGAACACCGAGCCGGCCTTCGCCCAGGTGAAGGTGGCGGCCGGGTCGGTGGCGCTCGTCCCGGCCGGGGTCGTCACCGTGACCGCGGCGGAGCCCGCACCGAACGGCGCTTCGACGGTGATCGTTTCATTCGATTCGACGTTGAAGTCGGCGACCTCGCGGATGCCGAAGTGCACCGAGCTGGCGGCGTCGAAGCCGCTGCCGCTGATGGTGACCGTCGTGCCGCCGTCCGCGGGCCCATCGGCCGGACTGATCGACGTGACGCTCGGCACTTCGGTGGCGAATATCTGGTCGGCGCCGTAGCTCGTCCCCGCGGCGTTGGTGGCGACCAGCCGGAAGTGGTAGACGCGCCCGGGTTCCAGCCCTTCGACGGCGGCGCTGGCGTTGACGCTGGCGCTACCGCTCTGCGGTTCGCTGACGGGCGTGGTGCTCCCGTAGGCGGTGCTGGAGCCGTATTCGAACTGGTAGGTGGTGGGCGTGCCCTGGGGGTCGAGCGCCCCGTTCAGCACCGCGCCCGTCCCCGTCACCGAGCTCGCGCTCGTCGTACGGACGCTCGGCGGCGGCTGGGAGACCCCGAGCGCGCCGTCGGGGACGCCGTTGCCGGTGGGGCCGTCGTAGCCGGGACCCGCCGTGCAGAAGTAGGCATCCCGCGTGGGCGGGGTGCAGGTCCCGTTGCTCCCCCTGGTGACGTCGGACAGCGCCCCCGGATCCTCATAGAAGGCGTCGGCACCGGGTAGCGAGCGCGTCTGCGCGTCGGCATGCGCCTCGATACCGGCCAGCAGCGGCGAGCTGGCGCTCGTCCCGCACACGAGATCCCAGCCCTCGTAGTGGTCGTAGGTGGAGAGCGGGCTTTCGCACGAGGCGTCGGCGGCGACGTCCACGGCCATCCGATGCGGGCACGCCGGATCGCTCTGCCAGGCGGGCTTGGCGATGCTCGTCGAGCAGCCGCTGCCGCCGTCGGTCCAGACGGTGTCTTCCCACCCGCGCGCATCCGTGGCTTTGAGCAGTTCCGTTCCCCCGACCGCGACGACCCAGGGAAGGTCGGCGGGGAAGTTGGGCGATTCCGACCCCCGGCGGTTGTTGTCGTAGGCGCCGTCCCCCCCGGAGACGAACACCATCACGCCCGGCAGGTCGTATGCCGCTCCCGGTACTTCGCATTCCGGTTCGCAGTAGCTTTCCGCGGACCCATAGCTGGCCGATATCTCGTTCGCGCCGTCCCGCGCGGCCGAGTCGACGGCTTCGCCGAGGTCTTCGTCGTACGCTTCGTTGGCCTCGGCCTGGATGATGTGGCAGGACGGACAGGCGGCGGAGACCATCTCGATGTCCAGTGCCGCCTCGCCGTCCCAGTCGGGTTCGTCGGGGGGGTAATTGGCTTCTTCCCCGTGCTGGTTGATCCTGTGGAAGCAGCCGTTGGCTTTCGTGCACGGCGGCAGGCCGTACTTCTGCCTGTACACCGCGAGGTCCTGTTCGGCGGTCGAGTAGCCGTGGGCGTCCACCACCGCGACCGTCTGCGGTTCCCCGGCCGAGACCGGGATGTCATAGGCCGATTGGAGGTCCTCGGGGTCGTATCCCCCTTCCACGCCGGACCCTTCCAGCAGCCGTCCGCTGGCCGCGGAGCGGAAGCGCCGCCGGCCGCCGATCACTGCGGCCAGCGGGCGTGGCGCGATCAGCGCTTCACACAGGCTTTCCGGACACGCCCAGCGGGGTTCGGTGGCCGAAGGGGTCAACGAGATCCCCCTCACCCGCCCCTTGGCCGAGCGGATCTGGGCGGACGTCGGCGAGGAGCCGCCACCCGGCGTCACGGGCGCCAGCCCGCGCAGGGTGACCGGTGCGGCCGCCGCGGCGGGAGAGCCGCCGAGCGCCGGCCACGCGAGGGCCAGGACCGCGATAAGCGATCCCGCGATCACCGTGAGGCGGCTTGAAACCCCTCTGCTCCCCATTTCTTCCCGTACCCCGGGGCCCGGCTCGTACCAGACGGGTTCCCCAACGCACCGAATTTATAGCCTCGGCGCGGCAGCGGCAAGGGCTCCGCGGCCCGGGTCAGGCGCGCTCGAGCGGGGCCATCGTCAGTCCAGCGTCCTTGAGCTGCTCCCAGTAATGCTCGGCCGGCTCCTGCATGCCGGTAAAGACGATCGCCTGGCCGCTGTTGTGGATCAGCTCGGCGATCTGCATTCCGCGATCGTGGGTGACCCCGGGGATGAAGCGGGCGAGGGTGCGGGCCACGTGCTCGAAGGTGTTGTGGTCGTCGTTGCGGACGATCACCTTCCAGGAGCCGCCCGTGCCGGTGTCGGGCCCCGACGTGCGAGGCCGGGTAAGCGTCTCGGGCATCTGGGGCGCAGGATAAAGGGGCTGCCGCGCCCGTACAATGGCTGCATGAGCGGTGAGCGTCCCGCACGGCTGCCCGAGCGCGACCGGCCCTGGATGATGCGCACCTACGCGGGCCACTCGACCGCGAAGGCGTCCAACGAGCTCTACCGGCGCAACCTCGCCAAGGGCCAGACGGGGCTGTCGATCGCCTTCGACCTCCCCACCCAGACGGGCTACGACCCCGACGACGAGCTCGCCCG
>DATJOU010000360.1:0-15020 GCA_035506775.1 Solirubrobacteraceae bacterium
GAACCTACTCAATGCGCCCTAACGGGCAACGAGTCGCGGCCCCTCGGGCACGGAGAAGGAGACAAAATGGTTGACTTTCCGCTGAAATTTCCGTTGAAATTTCCCCTGAAAGTTGCGAGCCGGTAACAACCGGTAGCAGGCCACGGAAAGACGCGCCCCTGGGTGCGTCTTCCGTTTTTTTGGGCGCAGCGCAGAGCCGTACGACGGGTCAGCCGAGAACGCGCGTCTTGAGGGTCTTGCGCGCGCCGTCCGTCGGGCGCGCAGACGGATCGGGGGCCGCCATCCTGTCGATGCGGGCCTCGAAGTCGAGCTCCGCGTCGAAGTCCGTGTTGCGGCCGTAGGTCGGACCTTCACGCTCCAGTAGCGCGATGAACTCCTCGACCAGTTCGGGGTCGAGCTGGCCGTTGGTGGCTGCCCGGCGAAGCTCCTCGCGGGCTTCGTCGGGGCTCGCGTTCTCGCGGTAGCTGGCGCTCACGAGCGTGTCGTAGCTCGAGCAGATCGCGAGGATCCTCGAGCCGAGGGGGATCTCCGGCCCGATCAGACCGGCGGGGTAGCCGCGCCCGTCGATGCGCTCGTGGTGGTAGAGGATCGCTTCGGCGATCTCCCCGTAGCCATCGAGCGCCCCCACCAGAATGGACCCCTCCTGGGGATGGCTGCGGACCGTTGCGAGGTCGGCTTGGTCGATCGCGTCCGCCTTGAGGATCCTGTCTGGCCACGTGAACTTCCCGATGTCGTGCAGCAAGCCGGCCGTGTGGACCATGTCCTGCTCGGCAGGACCACATCCCAGCTCGGCGGCGAGCGCCTTCGCGTAGAACGCGACCGTGGCGGCGTGGCGGGCCGTCTGCTCGTCGCGCATCGCCAGCGCCCTGGCGAGCGTGCGCAGGACCCCGAGCTGGAGTCCGACGAGCTGCCGCGAACGCGCCAGCAACTGCTCAGCGCGGTGCTCGGATCGCAACAGCGCGACGCTGAGGCGCTGGAAGATGATCATCACGATGATCGCGGCCAGCAGCACTGCCAGCCCGGAAGCCAGGTAGGCAACGGCCAGCACCACAGCCAGGACCCCGGCGGCCAGCTCTCCGGGCAGCAATGGGATGAGTTCGTTCAGCTCGCGCCAGAACGAGCTTCCCTGTTTGGTGCTCAGGTCGAGGGCGAACATGACGAAGGTCAACCCGAGGGCCACGAGGAACCCGATGAAGGTTCCGATGCCGAAGGTCACGCTCGCGGTCAGGCCACTCGTGCTCGCACCGTGTGGGCCCCCGGTGATGGCTCCTGCCACCAATGCTCCGGCGAATGGCGCGGCGGTGAAGCTCGAGAGGTTCGCGAGCCAGCCCGCCGCGTCGATCTGGCGGATCGCCGAGGTCATGATCATCCCCACCACCCCGCAGACGGCCGCTGGCACCGGCCCGAGCAGGCTCATGGCGAGCACGATTGCGACCATCGCCGCCCCCAGCTCGCCCCCGCGGATCTCGACCCCGAGCCACTGGCCCACCAGCGCCAGGGCCAGCAGCAGCGCGACGAGCGTGACGGGGCTCCATTCGCTGCGGGTGCCGAAGGTGACGCACAGCGCCACCGTCGCCGCCAGCACGAAGACCTCGAACGCCAGGAAGGCGTAGCGTGTGGGCTTGCCCGCGATCAAAGACCTCTGTCGTACTTAACGGCCGTCAAGGCGTAGTACTAAAGTCCGTTCGGACCGGCTTTCGGGGCTCGGGGACCTGTGCCGACGGGCCACCCTTCAGGGTCGTCTGGTCTCTGCAGACTCCTCCAGCTCCGAACTCGCCAACGTGGCCTCGTGGATCGCGAGCGCGTCGCGAGCGCGATTCTTGTCGTCCGTGAGGGCCTTGGCGGCCACGCGGCCCAAGAGCACGCTCGAGAGGGCGGCGAGGGTGCCCACGATCGCGAACGCGGTCCGGGTCGAGCTGACGGTCACGAGCACGCCGCCCAGCACCAGGCCGACCGCGAGCGCGATCGCGCCGAGCGATTCCACGGCACCCATCAGCCGTCCGTGCAGGCGCTCGGGCGTGAGCTGCTGCACGGTGCTGATGAATCCGGGCCACTGCATGCTGTTCCCGATCCCGCCCACCACTCCCGCGGCGCACGCGGTGGCGACGCTGTGGGACAGTGCGAGGCCCAGGTATGCGATCCCGATCAGCAGGGTTCCGCCGGCGAGCAGCTGCTCGAGCGGCCTGCTGAGCAGGCGGGCGAAGCCGAAGCTGCCGGCGACGGCGCCCGCGCCCCACATCGCCAGCACCAGCCCCAGCCCGCCGTCGCCGGCCCCGAGCGTGCTCTTCACGAACGGGACCTCGATCGGCGCTCCGGTCTCGATGAACATCATCGCTACGAGCTGAGCGAGGAAGAGGGCTCGCAGCCAAGGAACGCGGACGATGTGATCCCAGGCGGAGGCCAACCTGCTGCGGACCGTGTCGGCCCCGGTTTCCGGGATGTGGGGCGAGAGGTCGAGCAGCATCGAGGCGCAAGCAAGGAACGACCCGGCGTCTATCAGAAGCGCCGCCTTCGCTCCGAAGCCCGCCACCGCCGCCCCACCCAGTGCCGGACCGAGCACGAACGTGAGCGAGAAGGCAATGTTCAGCGCCGCGTTCGCTTCCCGCTCCGCCTCGTGGCGGATCTCCTCGTCGGCCGCGCCGGCGGGGACGGCGAGCATGCCGTCGGGGTCTGACGGCGTCACAGCCTCGGCGTCGACCCGGGCGGGCGTCCCCTTCCGCTCCTCCCGCCCGGCACGCGCGACTTCCGCACGCAGCAGCGCCGTCGCCGCCAGCGCGGCCGAGCCGTCGACGGCCACGAGCACGAGCACCACCGGGAGCGAGAAATGGGCCAGTAGGAGCGCCAGGGCCACCGTCACGAGCGCCTCGAACACGTACAGGCGGGCGAGGGCCGCCCGCCGGCGTGACGCCTCGACCCTCGCGACCAGCGGAGGCACGGCGAAGGCGGGAAGCGCCAGCGCCGCGAACATCAGCGCCGAGACCGCCAGCGGACTGTGCGTATGGTCGTAGGTGGCGATGAGCAGCGCCAGCAGCCCGAACCAGGTGCCGAGGCGGTTGATGCCGTAGGCAGCGATGATGCGGCGGAGCTTTCGCGAGCGCAGGACCGGCGGCACGCGGGGGCACGCTAACGCTTGGACTCGGCGAAGTGCAGGGGTGCAACCGCACCTGCCCGCGGCGGCCCGGGCCACACCGCCGGCGGCCGGATCCGCCAATGCGTGGACGTCTGTCCTCTCCCGTCTGCTCTCGCCGCTACGGTGTCCGGGTCATGCGTGAAGGGAACGGTGCAACGGGAGCGACGACCGTCATCATCGCGGATGACCACGCCATCGTCCGCGACGGCATCCGCTCGGTGCTCGAGCGGGAGGAGGGCGAGTTCGAGGTCATCGGCGAAGCCGCTGACATTCCCACCATGGTTCGCGAGGTGCGTGAGCTCAAGCCAGACCTGCTGACGCTCGACCTGACGATGCCGGGTGGCTCGAGCCTAGGGGCCCTCCCTCAGGTATTCATCGCTCATCCCACCCTGGCGGTGGCGATCCTCACGATGCGTGAGGACCCCGAGTACGCCCGTCAGGCGCTACGCGCGGGGGCCCGCAGCTACGTGCTCAAGGAGGCCGAGCCGGCCGAGTTGCTGCAGGCCTTCAGGACCGCGGTGGAAGGTGGCAACTACCTGCACCCACGGCTCGGAGCGGTTCTCGCCGCTGGTGAGAACGCGGGCGGTGAGGACATCGCGTTGAGCGAGCGGGAGTCGGAGGTCATCCAGCTGATCGCCGACGGCTTCACTAACCCCGAGATCGCCGATCAGCTGAAGGTCGCCGAGCGGACCGTCAAGACCTACAGGGCACGCGCGATCGAGAAGCTCGGTATCTCCTCCCGCGCCGAGATCACCGCCTACGTGCGGCGAAGCGGGACTCGCACCTAAGCCGCGACCGGCCTTGATCGGGGGCTGCGGCGAGCGGCCTTACGCGGCCAGGGCGGGACGCCCCCGCAGGGGCACGGTCAGGATCACCTGCGTGCCGCTTCCGGCCGGGGCGGGGCGGAACTGGAGCTCCCCGCCGACCAGCTCGGCCCGCTCGCGCATGCCCGACATCCCGAAGCCGCCCTCCAGGCCGTCGCCCCGCGGGCCGAGGCGCTCTTCGCCGGGCATGCCCTTCCCGTCGTCGGTTACCGTGAGCGTGAGCGTCGCGCCGTGGACGCTCACCGCGACCACCGCGCTGGTCGCCTCGGCGTGACGGCTGACGTTGGTGAGCGCCTCCTGCGCGATCCGGTAGACGGTGCTCTCGAGCTCGGGATCGAGCCGCCCGGCGTCGCCCCCGGCGCCGGTCTCGACGCCCGTCTGCAGCTCCGAGAGGTCTATTTGAGTCGTCACCTCGAGCGCGTCGATCGCCTGGGCCCGTCGGGCGAGCGCCTTGAGCGCGGCGGCGAGGCCGAGGTCGTCCAGCGCCGCGGGCCTGAGCTCGGTGATCAGGTGGCGCAGGCCTTCGATCTCGTGGCCTAGGCCCTCGAGTGCGGTGTCGACGGCGGCCCTCAGGCCGTCGGGGTCTTCGTTGTCGCGGGCGTTCGCCAGCCTCAGGCGCAGGGCCCCGATCCCCTGGATGCTCTCGTCGTGGATCTCCCGCGCCCAACGCGTCCGCTCGTTCTCACGCGCCTGCATGCCGAAGCGCAGGCGTTCAATCTCGACCGAACGCTCTGCGGCGAGGCGCTGGGAGACGCTCGTCGCGAACGCCTCCAGAGCGCTGCGGTCAGCCTTGCGGAACCCTCCCCCGAGACGCAGCGCGATCACCATCCCGCCACCCTGGCTCTCCATCTCCAGGGGCTCCACCAGCGCCGCTCGCGCCTCGAGGCCGAGTTCGTGGAGCCAGGCGGCCTCCTCGCCACGAGGGCGATCGAGAGCCACGCTCCGCCGCTCGCCGTAGAGGGCTCCGAGCGCGCTGCCGCGGACCGGCACGATCCGCAGCCGTGGCGCGGCGCCGCTGGCCGCGGCCACCCGCAGCTCGCCCCGCTCCTCGATCACCACGATCAGGCCGTCCGCGTCCAGCAGGGCCAGGCCGCGGTCGGCCATCAGCCGCAGCAGCCACAGCTCAGATCCCGAGAGCACGCGACGAGGTTAGTCCGCCGCTCTGACGTCCCCCATCCGCGTCCAGTACGCCGCCCGCGCCGCCGACCGCGCCTCGTCCACGAGCCCCTCCGGGGTGACCCCCTCGCGCCAGCTCGCCAGCCCGATCGCGATCGGCAGCGGACGCCTCTGGCCGTCCACTTCGATCTTGATCGTCCGCAGCCGCCCCAGCCCCCGCCTCGCGACGATCTCCCCGCGCGGCCCGTCGGCCCCCGGCAGCAGCACGACCAGCTCGCTCGTCCCCGGGCGACCGACCTGGTCGAACACCCGCAGCTCTCCCCGCAGCGCCTGCGCGAGGTGGGCCAGCGCCTGCTCGGCCAGCTCGTCCCCGTAGCGCTCCACGACCGTGGCGAGGTCCTCGATCACCACCACCAGGCAGGTGAGCGGGCCCAGGCCGCGCTCGGCCCTGGCGACCTCCTCGGTCAGCCGCTCCTGCAGCGCGGCCGCCGGCAGCCAGCTGCGACCGTCCCGTCCGGGCGAATCCGTGCGCGCGTGGGGATCGTTGGCAGCCATCCGTGTCGCCGTCGAGTCTAGGTTCGCCCCGGGGTGTCCGTTCACCGACGCCGACGCCATTATGAGGCCCCCGCCCGCTCGTGAAAAGGGGTGGTTCCGGGCGCCCACGCCGGCGCGGGGAGCAGCTGACGCGAGGGGCGCCAGGCGCCATGCCCGCGAGGGCCCCGGTCCGCGCGAGGTCCGTCCCCGGCCGCTGGTACACCTGCTCGGGATGCTGGTAGAGCTACGCGTGGAGAACCTCCTGTTGATCGAGCGGGCCGAGCTGCGCCTGGCGCCCGGCCTGAACGTGCTCACCGGGGAGACGGGCGCCGGCAAGACCGTCCTCGCCAACGCCCTCGACCTCCTTCTCGGCGGGCGCTCGAGGGCGGGGATCGTGCGCCCCGGCGCGCACGAGGCATACGTGGAGGGAGTGTTCGAGCTGCCCCCCGGCATGGCCGAGGGCCTCGGGGGGCCGCTCTCGGAGCTGCTCGGCGCCGGGGACGGCTTGCAGGAGCGCGAGCTGGTGCTGGCCCGGCGGGTGCGCAGCGACGGGCGCACGCGGGCGCTCGTCAACGGCCGCACCGCGGCGGTGGGCGATCTGCGCGCGCTCGGGAGTGCGCTGCTGCGCTTCTACGCGCAGCACGAGCACCGCAGCCTGACGCTCGCCGGTGCCCAGCTGGCGATCCTCGACAGCCGCTGCGGGCCCGAGCAGGCCGGCCGCCTGCGGGCCTGCGCCGACGCCCACGGGCGGGTGCGGGAGCTCGAGCGCAGCCTCGAGCAGCTCGAGGCCACCCGCGCCGGACGCGACCGGGAGCTGGAGCTGCTCGAGTTCGAGATCGCCGAGATCGACGAGCTGGCACCCGACCCCGAGGAGCACGAGCGGATGCTGGCAACCCGGGAGCGGCTGCGCTCGCTGGACTCGCTGCTGGCGGCTGGCGGCGCAGCGGCCGGGTGGCTGCTCGGGGAGGACGCCTCGGGCGGTGCCCCCGGCGGCGGTGGCGACGACGGTCCGGGCGCCGCCCAGCTGGTGGCGCAGGCGAGCGGGGCGCTGGCGGGCGTCGAGGGTGTGGACCCCGCGCTCGACGCGCTGGCCGAGCGCTTGCGGGCGCTGGCGCTCGAGACGCGGGAGCTCGGCTATGAGCTCGGCGGCTATTGCGAGCACGCCGCCGACGGGGGCCGCGAGCTCGCCGGGGGGAGCTCCTCCTGGACGCTCGAGGAGCTCGAGGAACGGCTCGGCGCGGTCGAGAGGCTGGTGCGCAAGCACGGCGGCACCATCGAGGCGGTGCACGAGTACGGGCGCACCGCCCGGGTCCTGCGCGACGAGCTGTCCGCGGCGCGCGCCTCGGCCGGGGGGGTCGAGCAGCAGCTGAAGTCCGCCCGTGGCGATCTGGAGCGGCAGGTCCGCGGGCTCCGGAAGGCCCGCCGGGCCGCCGCGGGCCCGTTCGCGCAGGACGTCTCGGCGCAGCTCGCCACGCTCGCGATGCCGCACGCCTGCTTCGAGGTGGAGCTGAGCGGGTGCGAGCCCTCCGGCGACGGCGCCGACGCCGTCGAGTTCCTGATCGCCCCCAACCCCGGCGTTCCCGGAGGCCCGGTGCGGGAGATCGCCTCGGGTGGGGAGCTGTCCCGGGTGATGCTGGCGATCCTGAGCGTGGCCCAGGGGCGCGAGGCGGGGATCACGATCGTGTTCGACGAGGTCGACGCCGGCATCGGCGGGCACACCGCCAGGGCCGTGGGCACGAGGCTGCGGGAGCTGGCGCGGGGTTGCCAGGTGGTCTGCATCACCCACCTGCCGCAGATCGCGTCGCTCGCCGAGCGCCACTTCTCGATCGTCAAGCAGGCCGGTCCGCAGGAGACCCTCACGGAGGTTCGGGAGCTCGCCGAGGAGGAGGTCGTGGAGGAGCTGACGAGGATGCTCGGGGCCGAGGGAGGGCAGGACGGAGCACGCCGCCACGCCGAGGCGCTGATGCGCGCCGCCTGAGCGGGCGCACGGAGCAGAGCGCGAGCCCCAGCGCGGGCGTTACTCTCGGCAGTCGATGGCAGCGAGGCCATCCCCATCCACCAGCGGCCGGAACGCCTCCGGCCCCGCCGACGCCGTCCACGAGCCGCAGCTGGCGAGGGTCGTGCAGGGACCCGTGCGCCCGGGGCGGCGTACGAAGCTCCTGGTCCGGCACCTGGTGCGGGGCGACATCGCGCTCGTGGACCACCTCGACATCGACCGCGTGTCGGCCGAGGAGCTGATCGCGGCCGGAGCGGTCGCGGTGCTGAACTGCTCCCCGTCCTCGGGGGGCACGTATCCCAACCTCGGTCCCCAGCTGCTGGTCGAGGCGGGGGTCGTGCTGGTGGACCTGCCCGACGACTCGCTGTTCGAGAAGGTGGCCGACGGCCAGCCGCTGACGGTCCGCGCCCGCCACACCCGGCGGGGTGAGCCGGGCGTCGAGATCCTCAGCCGCGACGCGGTGCTCGCGCGCGGGGAACTGCTCGACCCGCAGCGGGTGGGGCAGGAGACGGAGGCCCGCCGCAGGGAGGTCGCGGAGGCGCTCGAGAGCTTCGCCCACAACACGATCGAGCACATGCGCGAGGAGCGCGAGCTGCTCACGGGGCGCATCCCGCTGCCGCGCTTCGCCACCGACTTCCGCGACCGTCCCACGCTCGTGGTGGTACGCGGCGTCGGCCACCAGCGCGACCTGCATGCCCTGCGGCCGTTCGTGCGCGACATGCGCCCGGTGATCGTGGCGGTGGACGGGGCCGCCGAGGCGCTGCTGGCGGAGGGGCTCTCCCCGGACATGATCGTCGGCGACATGGACTCCGCGGGGGAGGCGGCGCTGCGGTGCGGGGCCGAGCTGGTGGTGCACTCCTACCCGGACGGGAGGGCCCCCGGGAGCGGCCGCCTGAGCGAGCTCGGGCTCCCCTTCAAGCTCGTCCCGGCCCCCGGCACCAGCGGCGACGTTGCGATGCTGATCGCCGCCGAGAAGGGCGCCCGCCTGATCGTCTCGGTGGGGTCCCAGTTCAACCTGGTGGAGTTCCTGGACCGCAACCGCAGGGGGATGTCCTCGTCGCTGCTGACGCGGCTGCGGATCGGGGAGATCCTCGTGGACGCCAAGGGCGTGAGCCGCCTCTACCGTCCCCGCCCGGCGCTCACCCCGCTGTTGGTCGTGATCGCGGCCGGGCTGATCGCGATGCTGGTCGTGGTGTGGAGCACCCCCGCCCTCAAAGACGTGGCGGAACTGCTGTGGCTGAAGCTCCAGCTGCTCGCGCAGGTGGGCGCCGGCCCGTCCGGCGGCTGACCCGGCAGAGTCGCAGGACCAGGGGATGTTCGACTACCGCTACCACGCGCTGTCCCTGGCCGCCGTGCTGCTCGCGCTCGCCCTCGGGGTGTTGATCGGGGTGGCGATCGGGGACTCCAACCTCGTCTCCAGCGCCAAGAGCGGGATCGTCCACGACCTCGAATCGGAAATCAGCTCGGCCCACCAGCAGCTGGACGAACAGCGCAGCCGCGTGGCCGACCAGGAAGCCTTCGCCACCGGGCTCTACCCGCTGGCCGTCCACGGCCTGCTGACCCACCGATCGGTGGGCGTGGTGTTCCTGGGGGGCGCCTCCGAACGCATCGACGGTCTGGTCCGCGACGCCGTCGCCGAGGCCGGGGGGCAGGTACCGAGCGTGGTGACGGTGTCCGAGCCGCTCGACCTCGACGGGATCGAACGCGAGGCCGGCGGGACCCACTTCCAGGGCCTGGCGGGGTCGCCGGAAACGCTCGAACGGTTCGGCTACGTGATCGGCCGCCAGCTGGTCTCGGGCGGGCGGCTGGCCAACAGGGAGCTCGTCAGCCGTGTCCGCTCGAGCCTGCTGAGCTCCTTCGACGGCCAGCTCTCCCACCTCGACGGGGTCGTCGTGGTGAGGGCCGAGCCGCAGGACATGAGCGCCGCCCAGAGCGAATCCTCGACGGCCTTCGACACCGGCCTGCTGACCGGGATCGCCGCCGGCAGGGCGACCGCGGTGGGGGCCCAGATGAGCACTTCGGAGCCGTCCCAGATCTCGTGGTTCAAGGGCAAGGGCATCTCCAGCGTGGACGACCTCGACACCGTCGCCGGCCAGACCGCCCTCGTGTACGCGCTCGCCGGTGAGCGGGGCACGTACGGGTCGAGCTCCACCGCCGACTCGCTGCTCCCGACCGTCACCGCACCGGCCGCCACCCCCTGAGCCGTGTCCGCGGGCGCCGGTAGCTTTCGGAGCCCGTGCACGTCCTCCCGCTCCTGCTGGCCCTCGCGATCGCATGTGCGCTCTCGGGGCCGCTGTTGGCGCAGATGCGACGTGTGGGGGCGGTGAGGCCGAACTACCGCTCGCGGGAGCTCCCGTTCCCCTTCGGGGTGCTGGTCCCGGTGGCCGCGAGCATCGCCCTGATCCCCCTGATGCTGGTCGCCCGGCTCGGCGAAACGGCGGTGTTCGAGCGCGGCATCGCCCCGATCGCCGTGTACTGCCTGGGGATCATCGCCCTGGGGATGCTCGACGACCTGCTCGACGGCGGGGGATCGCCGCGCGGCTGGCGCGGGCACCTCGCGGCCCTGCGCCGGGGCGAGCTCAGCGGCGGGACGCTGAAGGCGCTCGGGGCGCTCGGGCTGGCGCTGTTCGCGGCCCGATACCTCGGCCTCTCGACCGGACGCTGGCTGCTGGCGGTCGCGGTGCTCGTGCTGTGCACCAACGCCTTCAACCTGCTCGACCTGCGCCCCGGGCGGGCGCTCAAGGTGTTCGTGGTGCTGGGGGCGGCGCTGACGGCCGGGTCGGGGCAGGTGCGAACGCTGTGGTCGCTCGGGCTGTTCGCCGCCCCGGCGCTGGTGGCCGGCGCCTACGACCTGCGCGAGCGGGCCATGCTGGGGGACACCGGGGCGAACCTGATCGGGGCCGTCGGCGGCCTGTGGCTGGTCCTGACCCTCTCCGGAACGGGCCAGGCGGTGGCCCTGGGAGTGCTCCTGGCGATAACTGTCTACGGCGAGCTGCGCTCAATTTCCGGACTCGTCGACCGGACCCCGGGGCTTCGCTATCTAGACTCCCTTGGCAGGCCCTCATGAGCTCGCACAGCACCGACCGTTACGCGCAGGCCCCCGACAAGACGCGCTTCATCTTCGTCACCGGGGGCGTCGTGTCCTCACTGGGAAAGGGCATCGCGGCCTCCTCGATCGGGCGCCTGCTGGTGGCCCGCGGCCTCAGCGTCGGGCTGCAGAAGTTCGACCCCTACATCAACGTCGACCCGGGGACGATGTCGCCCTACCAGCACGGCGAGGTGTTCGTCACCGAGGACGGCGCCGAGACGGACCTCGACCTCGGCCACTACGAGCGCTTCACCGACTCCAACACCAGCCGGGCGGCGAACGTGACGGCCGGGGGGATCTACGACACCGTGATCCGCCGTGAGCGTCGCGGGGACTACCTGGGGGCGACGGTCCAGGTCGTGCCCCACATCACCGACGAGATCAAGCAGCGGATCTCCCTGATCGCCCAGTCCAGCGACGTCGACTTCGTGATCACCGAGATCGGCGGCACGGTCGGGGACATCGAGTCGCTCCCCTTCCTCGAGGCGATCCGCCAGTTCCCGGTCGACGTGGGCCGCCGCCGGTGCATGTTCATCCACCTCACGCTGGTCCCGTACGTGGGCCACGCGGGAGAGCTGAAGACCAAGCCCACCCAGCACTCGGTGAATGAGCTGCGCCGCATCGGGATCGCGCCGGACATGCTGATGTGCCGCTCCGAGAGCGCCCTCTCGAGCGACATCCGCAAGAAGATCGCGCTGTTCGCGAGCCTACCCGCGGAGGCGATCATCTCCGCTCGCGACGTGGACGACATCCACAAGGTGCCGCTGACCTTCCACGAACAGGGCGTGGACGACTTCCTGCTCGAGCACTTCGGGGTGCAGGCGCGGCCTCCCGACCTCACCCGCTGGAAGGAGCCCATCGAACGCTCCGCCCGCGCCACCCGCACCGTGCGGATCGCGCTGGTGGGCAAGTACGTGCAGCTCGAGGACGCCTACCTGTCGGTCTCCGAAGCCCTCCGGCACGCGGCCTCGATGCAGGACGCCAAGGTGCAGATCGACTGGATCGACTCCGAGGCGCTCGAGGGAGGGGCGGCCCCCGAGCTGCTCGGCGGGGCGGACGGGATCCTGATCCCCGGAGGCTTCGGCGGACGCGGGATCGAGGGCAAGATCGCCGCCGCCGGCTATGCCCGCCGGGAGGGCATTCCCTACCTGGGGATCTGCCTCGGGATGCAGGTCGCGGTGGCCGAGTTCGCCCGCAACGTGGCCGACATGGAGGGGGCCAACTCGACCGAGTTCGACATCGAGACCCCGCACCCGGTGATCGATCTGCTCCCCGAGCAGAAGGAGGTGGCGGACCTCGGCGGCACGATGAGGCTCGGCGCCGACCCGATCAAGCTGCACCGCGGGACGATCGCGAGGGAGATGTACGGCGAGGCCGTCATCTACGAGCGCCACCGCCACCGCTACGAGGTCAACAACCTGCTCCGCAAGCGCCTGACGAACGCCGTCGGGTCCGCTCCCGGAACGCGCCTGAAGGTGTCGGGCACCTCCCCCGACGAGCGGCTCGTGGAGCTGATCGAGCTCGAGGAGCACCCGTTCTTCGTGGCCTCCCAGTTCCACCCCGAGTTCAAGTCCCGCCCCGAGCGCCCATCCCCGCTGTTCCACGGCTTCGTGGCGGCCGCGCTGGAGCGCTCCAACGGCGCCCAGGAGCAGGCAGGCCGGCCGCAGGGCGAGGACGGCGAGCAGGCACCCGCCGCGCGCTCGACCGGCGCGTGAGCGAGATCGGGACGCTCGAGCGCCGCTACCTGAGCGGGACGTTCGCCGAGCTGTGCCGTATCGAGAGCCCCTCCGGGAGCGAGCGGCGCTGCGCGGAGCGGGTGATCGCGGAGCTGCGGGCGCTCGGTGTGGAGATGCACGAGGACGACGCTGCCCGCCGGACGGGGTCCGACTGCGGGAACCTGCTGGGGCGCCTTCCGGCCGCCACCGGTGGGCCGGCGGTGATGTTCTGCGCCCACCTCGACACCGTCCCTCCCCAGGCGCCGGTCGAGCCGGTGCTGAGCGAGGGCGTGTGGGAGAACGCCAACGAGGGGATTCTGGGAGCCGACAACAAGGCCGCCGTGGTGGTGCTGCTGGCGCTCGCCCGCACGCTCCACGCCGCCGGCTCCCCGGTCGAGCTCGAGCTTCTGTTCACCGTCGGTGAGGAGCGCTCGCTGGCCGGTGCGAGCGTGTTCGACGTCGGCCGGCTCCGCAGTCGCCACGGGTTCGTCTTCGACCACGCGTCCCCGATCGGGGAGGTGATCGAGCGCTCACCCGGCCACTTCAGGCTGGAGGCGCGCTTTCGCGGCCTCGCCGCCCACGCCGGCATCTGCCCCGAGGAGGGGCGGAGCGCTGTCGTGGCGGCCTCGCGGGCGATCGCGGCGCTGCCCCTGGGCCGGGTAGACGAGCAGACCACGATCAACATCGCCTCGATCTCCGGGGGCGGGGCCATCAACGTGGTCCCGGAGTCGTGCTCGTTCGTCGGCGAGGTCCGCAGCCTCGACCAGCAGCGGGCCGAGCAGCTCGTGGGGGAGGTCGTGGAGCGGATCAACGACGCCGCGCACCTGCCCGACTGCGACGTGGACGTAGACGTGTCCGTCGAGCAGACCTTCGCCGGCTACCGCCAGCCGCCCGGGGGCCACGCGATCGCCGTCGCCGAGGCGGCCCTGCGCCGCTGCGGGCGGGAGCCCCGGCGGATCGCCAGCGGGGGCGGCTCGGATGTCAACGCCCTGATCCCCGCCGGGTTCGACTGCGTCAACCTCGCCAACGGCACCCACCGCCCCCACGAGCCGGGTGAGAGCGTGGCCGACGACGCCCTGGCGGAGATGCTCGAGGTGGCGCTGGCGCTGGTGGAGGAGTCGGTGGCGCTCGAGCCCGCTGGCTCGCGCTAGCGTGGAAGCCCGATGCTGAAGCTTCGCCCCGGCAAGGTGATCGAGGTCTTCGACGCCCCCCGTCCGCCCGCCGCGGACGGTGCCGCGGTACCGGAGCAGGCACTGGTGGTGGCGCTCGAGGGACCCCCGGGAGGTGACCGGGAGAGGCGCCCGGCGATCGCCGACGTGGGGCTGGTTGGACACGCCGAGGTTGGGGACGCGGTGATCGTCAACGTCGAGGCGCTCGACCTCGCCCTCGGCTCGGGGGGCTTCGACGTGGTGCACGTCAACCTCACCCGGGGCCTGTCCGGTGACGGCGGCCCGGTCGCCGACGGCGCGATGAAGCTCAACTACACGAGCCTGCAGCACGCGGTCGAGCCGGTGGACGACGACACGCTCGAGCTCCCGGTCGGACGACCGGTCGCCGTGATCGCCCTCCACGCCCAGCTCGCCCCGCTGGCTTGGGCATTCTCCAGCCAGGCACCGGGGCAGCGGCTGGGCTACGTCCAGACCGAGGGTGGGGCCCTCCCCGGGGGGCACTCGAGGACCGTCCGGGAGCTGCGACGGCGGGGTCTGCTGGCCGGCCACATCACCGCCGGGGCGTCCTTCGGCGGCGAGGCCGAGGCGATCACCACCGGGGGAGCGATCCACCACGGCCTCTCCGGCCTCGGCTGGGATGCGGTCGTGTGCGGTCCCGGCCCGGGCATCGTCGGGTCGGCCTCCGCGCTCGGGCACGGGGGCATGGCGGCGCTCGACTCGGCCCACGTGTCGCTCGCGCTCGGGTGTCCGACGCTGCTGGTGGCGCGGATGTCCTCGAGCGACAGGCGCGAGCGCCACCGGGGTATCTCCCACCACACGCTCACCGTCCTCGACCTCCTGCTGGAGCCGGTCACGGTGGCGCTTCCCGCCGGCATGCGCTCGCCGGTCGGCAACGAGCTGGCGGCGAAGCTGGGGGCGGTGTTCGGGGACTCCGGCGGCCCCCGCCCGGGACTCGCCCTCGAGGTGGAGCGCCCGGCGAGGATCACCCGTCACGACTGGAGGCGGGCGGGCGTGGACCTGCCGGGGTTCGCTGCCACGGGGCTCCCGAGCGTGACGATGGGACGGGAGCTCGCCGAGGACCCGCTGTTCTTCGCCTCGGCGCTCGCGGGCGGGGGGGCGCTGTCCGAGCTCGCGCGGGAGGCGTGCGCGCCCGCGGGCAGGGCGTGAGCGGCTCCGCCGACGGTCCGCCACCGCGGCGCTCGATCGAGCCGCTCGGAGGGGAGACCGTCTACGACGGGCGTCTGGTGCAGGTCCGCATCGAGCGCTTCCGCCACGCCGACGGCGGCGAGGTGACGCGCGAGATCGTGCGCCACCAGGGGGCGGTGGCGGTGGTGGCCTGTGACGAGCAGAACGTGTGGCTGGTGCGCCAGCCCCGGGAGGCCGTGATGGAGCCCGACCTGCTGGAGCTTCCGGCCGGGCGGCTGGACGTGGAGGGGGAGGAGCCGCTG
>DATJOU010000361.1:0-4772 GCA_035506775.1 Solirubrobacteraceae bacterium
GCGCTCGGGACCGCCCTTGCAGCGGCCGCCCCGATCGGCGCGGCGGCCAGCACGAGCGAGCACCAGCCCACCCAGGCCGGGCCCTGGCCGGCGGCGATCTGGGCGACGATCGCGCCCAGCGTGAGCAGCATCACGGCCGCCACGAGCCTGTTCATCGGCGCCGCCGTGGTCGTCACCCGGCGGTAATAGGCGGCGATCGAGGCGAGCACCCCCTCCTCGAGCTCACCGGCGGGCCGGCGCAGGACCTGGACGTCGAACATCAGGTCGAACCACAGCACCGCCAGCAGGAACCCGGCGCCGGCACACACGAAGGGCTTCACGAACCGAGCTTCACCCGCTCCTTCGGAGACAGGTCGTTGCGTTCCTGGGAGTACGTCTCGGCCAGCCGTTGCAGCTCGGCAGGCGACAGCGACCCGCCGATCTTCCCCTCACCCCCGAGCTTCTTGAAGGCGTCCGACAGCTTCTTGCCGAGCCCGCCGAGCGCAAAGTGGGCGTCGTAGATGCTCTCGATGTACAGCGGAAGGTTCCGCCGCGCGAAGCGGGCTTCGGCGGGGGAGCCGTGGTCGATCTCTTCCAGGGAGCTGTCCAACAGCTGCCAGCTTCGCGCACCGAGCGTCCTAAAGGAGCGGAACTGACCCGCCAGCGAGAAGGCGGGCCCGGTGAGCTGGGCCGATCCTTCTTCGCCGAGCAGCGACGGGAGCGGCACCTGGGCGGCCCGTTCGGCGGCGATGGCCACCTTGGCGCGGGTACTCGCCGTCGGGCGGCCCCTCACGCCCGCGAGGATCGCCGGCCAGGCGGCCTTCGCGGCCGCCACCTCGGCTTCCACCTGCGGCGCCGCCGCCCGCAGGTCGGCCGTCACGGCGGCCAGGTCTTCGTTCTCGAGCTTCGCCTCCCCGGGAGTTGCCACCTTGTGGCTGGCACAACCGGCCAGCGCGACCGCCGCGCCGAGCGCGACCACGAGGGCGAGGACGGGCGGGCGCAGGCGCGGGATGGAGTTATGGGCGGCCGGCGGGGAGCCGCCGTGGCCGTGAGTGCTCGTGGTGCTAGGTACCCAGCAGGTCCACGACGAAGATCAGCGTTTCTTCAGGCGGGATGCTCGACGAGCCCTTCGACCCGTACGCGAGCGCCGGCGGGATCACGAGTTCGCGACGCCCCCCTACCTTCATCCCGGGGATCCCTTTTTCCCAGCCCAGGATCACCTGTTTCTTGCCGAGCGTGAACGTGAATGGTTCGTTGCGCTTCCACGAGGAGTCGAATTCCTTGCCGCTCTTCCAGTTGATGCCGACGTAGTTCACCGTCACGCTCTGGCCGGCTTTGGCTTCGGCACCGGTGCCGACGATCAGGTCTTTGATGACCTCTTTCTTCGGCGGGGTGCCCCCGGGCGAGGTCACGACAGGCTTTTTCGACAGCGGCCCGCTGGTCGGCGTCTTCGGCTCGTTGGTGCTCGTTTCGCTCGGTTCTTTTTCTTTCGTGGTCGAGTGGACGAGCGCGTTGTCGGACGTGTTCTCGTTGCCCACGGTGATCGTCCCGGACCCTCCCGAGCCGCAGCCCGCCAGCACGGCAGCCGCCAGCAGGCCGGCGAGGGACAGGACGACGGGGATCCGGCGGGGGGTGGAGAACAGCGTCTTTAGCTTGATCACGGTCGGGCAGCCTAGCGGAAGCGCAGGCGGTGGTGCGCCCGTTGTTAGGATCGCCGTGGACCGTGCTAGGCGGGGAGGTAGCGGTGCCCTGCAACCCGCAATCCGCTCTAGCGGGGCTGAAGTCCCCCCCGAGGGACACCGGCTCCGGTCGCTCCGTCGCCAGGGGCGTTGATGGTCCGGGTCCCGCGCGATGTCGGCTCGCGAATCAGGTCAGGTCCGGAAGGAAGCAGCCTTAAGCGATCACCGCCAGGCGCAGCGGGAGCTCCCGGGGCGGAGTTCGTGGCGACGGCGGGCGCCGGGTGTCGGGCGTAACAGAGGGGGGTGCACGGTCCGCTACCCGCTCGGGCAGCGCTCCAGCACCCGCCACGAGCGGTTTGCCCAGATCTGCGCGAAGCCCCCCGGCGGGCCTCCCACGAGGTGGGGGTCGTGGGGGTCGAGCACGTAGTCCTTCAGCGCGCGGGGGCTTGCCGCCAGGAACACCCCGCGGCGGATCTGGCCCGCCTCCGGGCTCACGATCCGGGCCGGGCTGGTCTTCAGGTACAGCGCCAGCAGGGGGATGGGGGCGTGGTTGGGGACCCCGACGGGGCCACACGCCAGCGTCACGTGGTGGCCTTCGACGAGCGCCACGAGTTCGTCTTCGATGCCGTGCTGGGCGGAGAGCCTGTCCAGTTCCCGGTGGGCCGATCTGACCGTCGCCGGGGCGTAGGCGACGAGCGCCACCGCGACCACCCCCGCGGCGACCTGCCAGGTGCGCCGGTGGGGATCCCCCCGCCGCAGCAGTTTCCAGCCGAACACGGCGGCGCCGCAGAAGATGCACAGGATCGCGTCCGCAAGGAACCCGTAGCGGCTGTTGATCGGCAGCCCGAAGGAGGCGAAGGCCGCGAACACGACCACCGCGATCACCCCCGTGACGGCCGCCACGGCCGCCCGCCCCCGCGCCCACAGCAGCGTTATCACTCCCCCCACCGCGGCCCCCAGTAGCACCGGCGGGCGCAGCACTTCGCCGATCCGGCGCGGGATGTACTCGGGGACCTTGCCGATCCCCGTCTCCCGCCGCAGGGTGGTGGCGGTGTGGCGCGTGTTGGTGAGCGACCACAGCGCGTCGCCGGTCACCGCCAGGTCGCTCAGGATCCACACCAGCGGGGCGCTCAGCGCCAGCAGCACGAGCCCTCCGAGCTCCCGCCGGCCCCGCCGCGGGGGCACCCACGCGGGCGAGCCCCCGTCCCCCCCCGCGGGCCGTGGGCCGCTGCCGTAGGGGAGCTCCGCCAGCGCCGGTGAGCGTTCGGCCGCCGCCAGGTAGATGAGGTACAGGCCCGAGAACGCCCACGCCTCCGGGCGCAGCAGGCCGGCCAGCGCCAGCAGCACCAGCACCGGCGCCCCGGCGCGACGCCGGCGCGTCTCCACCAGCAGCGCCCCCAGCACCGCGAGCAGGTAGGGGACGTCCACGTAGGCCCGCACGCCGTAGGAGATCACCGGCGCGCGGGTGAGGAAGATGACCGCCGCCAGGGCCCCGGCGGCGCGCCCGAACCATTCCCTGCCCAGCAGGTAGATCACCCACCCGCAGGCCGACAGCGCCAGGTAGCCGAGGGCGACCGCGACGGTCTCGGCACCGTGTGCTCCCAACGGGTAGAGGACGACGCCCAGCGCCTCGACGAGCGGGTGGGGGGTGGGCGCGATCGGGACCCCGTAGGCGGGCGTTTCCCCGCGCGCCAGCTGACCTCCCCAGGCCAGCGCGTAGAGGGTGTCGTAGTTGGCGAAGCCGACCCCGTAGATCACCCTCAGCGCCAGGGCACCGCCGATTATCGCCCCGCCGGGGACCGCCGCGCGCGCGGCCATACGCTTCGTGGCGGCCCACATGCGCGCGGGACGCTACCCCCTCACGGAGCGCTTCGAGCCTGCCCACCGGCGTGGGTAGACTCACGCCAAGGTGTCCTCAGAGGAGCTTTCACAGCCCGGACAGTCGCTTTATCGCAGGCACCGCCCGCGTACCTTCGCGGAGGTCGTCGGCCAGGAGCCGGTGGTCAGGACGCTCCGCAACGCGGTCGAGCGCGACAAGGTCCACCACGCCTACCTGCTGGTCGGCTCTCGCGGTACCGGCAAGACCTCGATGGCGAAGATCCTCGCCGCCAGCCTGAACTGCGCCGAGGGCCCCACGACGGAGCCCTGCGGGCGCTGCGAGTCGTGCGTGTCGATCGCGCGTGCGAGCTCGCTGGACGTGCTCGAGATGGACGCCGCCTCGAACAACTCGGTCGAGGACATCCGCGAGCTGCGTGAGAGCGTGGCGTACGCCCCGGTCAGCGGGCGCCGCAAGGTCTACATCCTCGACGAGGCCCACATGCTCTCCACCGCGGCCTGGAACGCGTTCCTGAAGACCCTCGAGGAGCCTCCCCCGAACACCGTCTTCGTGCTCGCCACAACCGAGGCCGGGAAGGTTCCTCCCACGGTCGTCGATCGCTGCCACCGCTTCGACTTCCAGCGCCCCACGGTCGAGCAGATCGGCACCGTCCTGCGCCGGGTGGCGGACACCGAGTCGATCCGCGTCCCGCCCGAGGCGCTGGCCGCGATCGCCCGCTCGGCCACCGGCAGCTTCCGCAACGCGCTCGGCACACTCGAGCAGCTGGTCACCTACAGCGGCACCGAGATCGCCCTCGAGGACGCCCTCGCGGTGCTCGGGGTCGCCGACGGCACGTTCCTGGCCGACACGATCGACGCCGTCGCCCGCGGCGACGCGCCCGCCGCCCTGAGGTCGCTCGAGCAGCGCGCCCAGCAGGGCAACGACCCCGCCTCGCTGGCCCGCGACCTCGAGGCCCGGGCCCGCGAGCTGCTGCTCGTGCAGGCGCTCGGGGAGATCCCGCCCGAGCTCTCCCTCACGGCCGAGGCCGACGAGGCGCTTCGCGAGCAGGCGGCCCGTGTCGGTCACGACCAGGTCCTGCGCCTGCTGGAGCTGCTCGGGGAGGCGATGGAGGGGATCCGCGCCGGTGCCGACGCCCGCACGCGCCTGGAGCTGGCGCTCGTGAAGGCCTCCCGCCCGGATCTCGACGGCTCGCTGAGGGCGCTGCTGTCCCGGATCGAGCGTCTGGAGGCGGAGGGCCCCCGGGGCGCCTCCCTGACACGTCCTTCGCCCGCCGCCCA
>DATJOU010000362.1:0-6947 GCA_035506775.1 Solirubrobacteraceae bacterium
CCTCAGCGGCATCGAACTCAACGGCTTCCCGAGCACGATCATCGCGGCGGCCCCCGGTGAAGACGTGACGATCACGGCGCATTGGGAAGACCACAACGGCGGGTGTCCCTCCTGCGTCGACAACGTCCCGGTGGCGTTCGAGGGGCAGACACAGGCAGGCTGCATCGAGGACGAATTCGAAGACGGAGAATCGGGCACGGAAACCGTCGACCTCGGGCCGGCGCCGAGCACGCCCGGCACCTACAGCGTGGTCTTCCAGGACGAAGAGACCTTCGAATGCGGCGAATCGTGGAACGCAGGTGCCTCCACCGGATACCCCGTCGTGGCGGAGGTGCGGGTGTTGAAAATACCCACCGGACCGACTGGTCCCCAGGGGCCGACAGGCCTCCCGGGGGCGGCGGGTGCGCCGGGTCCCGAAGGCAAAACGGGTCCGGGCGGCACGACCGGCCCCGCCGGAACGGGCGCGACGGGTCCGAGCGGTCCGGAAGGCGCCCGGGGCGCGACGGGTCCCGCCGGGGCAACCGGAGCGACGGGCTCGGTGCAGCTGATCACCTGCGAACGGGCCAAGACCAAGCACGGGCAGGTCGCCCAGAACTGCAAGACCTCCGGTACCAGCGCCCCGATCAAGTTCACGCTCACGGGGACGAAGCTCTCGGCGGTGCTCTCACGCGGGGGCACCACCTTCGGGACGGGCTTCGCATACGGCACCGGTGCCACCAAGCTGGTCCTGGACCCCCGCCGGGCGATCGGCAAGGGGACCTACACGCTGACGATCCGGCGCGGCGGCAGGAACGTGCGCGAGACGGTCACGATCCGCTGACTGCTCCCCCGGGCATCACGACGTAGGGCGCGAGCGCCGTGTGGGTTTTCTCCTCGCCTGCACGGCGCCGTGCACCTTCACCCGGGCGGACGCTCCCGACGGCGGGCGCGCAGTAGGCTTGCAGGCGCGCAACGCGACCGGGGAGGAGCGCAGCGGGCAGCATGAGGCAGGTTGCACCACTAGACGCCGTTTGGCTGGAGCTGGAGTCCCGTGACACGCCGATGCACGTCGGCGGGCTGCTCGAATTTTCGCTTCCCAAGAACGCCCCACCGGACTACCTGAAGCAGGTCTTCGAGCAGATGCGCGCGGTGCGCACGATTCCGCCGCCGTGGAACCTGCGCCTGGTCGAGCCCCCCGTGATCGGCCCCAGGCTGCCGCTGATGCGTGAGACCCACGACGTCGACCTCGACTACCACGTGCGCCATTCGGCCCTGCCCCACCCGGGAGGTCAGCGGGAGCTCGGGATCCTCGTCTCGCGCCTGCACAGCAACCAGCTCGACCTCCACCGGCCGCTGTGGGAGGCGCACCTGATCGAGGGCCTCGAGGGCAACCGCTTCGCCGTGTATACGAAGACGCATCACTCGCTGATCGACGGAGTCAGCAGCATGCGTCTGGTGATGCGGGCGTTCTCCACCGACCCGGACCGCCGCGACGTGCCTCCGTTCTGGGGGGTGGGAGAGGGTTCGCGGCCCGTGCGCTCGGCCGACGAAAACGGATCCTCCGGCCTGGTCGGGACCTCGCTCGGGGCACTGCGCGAGGGCGCCGCGTCGCTCGGCGGCGTCTCCCGGGCAGCCTTCGACCTGGCCCGGGCGGCGATCGACAGCAGCCCCCTGCAGGCTCCCTACCGCGCCCCCCAGTCGGCCCTCAACTGCCCCATCGAGGGGCAGCGGCGCTTCGCCACCCAGCAGTACGACCTCAAACGGATGCGGGCGATGGCCCGCAAGGCCGAGTGCAGCCTCAACGAGATCGTCCTGTACCTGTGCGGGAGCGCCCTGCGCAGCTACCTCGCCGAGCACGCCCGGATTCCCTCCCGCCCGCTGACGGCGGGCATCCCCGTCAACCTCCGGGAGGCGGAGGACCAGTCGATGGGGACGGTCGTGGGGATGATCGTCGCCGAGCTGGGGACCAACATCGCCGACCCGCTCGAGCGGCTGCAGGCGATCAAGCGATCGAGCGCCGAGGCCAAGCGCCACCTGCGCGCCCTCCCGTCGGCGGCTCGCACCTCCTACACGCTGCTGATCAACGGCCCCTACATCGCCGGGCTGATCTTCGGCCTCGGGTCCCACGCCCCGATCCCGTTCAACCTCGGCATCTCCAACGTCCCCGGTCCCTCCGAGCCGCTGTACTTCAACGGCTCCCGCCTGGAGTCGCTGTTCCCGCTCTCGCTGCTGCTGCAGGGGAACGCCCTCAACATCACCTGCATCAGCTACGCGGGCACGCTCAACTTCGGCTTCACCGGGGCTCGCGACACGCTCCCCCACCTCCAGCACCTGGCGATCTTCATGGGGGAGGCGTTCGAGCAGCTCGACCGGCTGCTGCTCGGGGAGCGCAAGGCGAAACCGAAAGCCAAAGAGGCGAAGCCGAAAGCCAAAGCCAAACCACGCCGGCGCACGAGCGCCTCGACGGCCGGCTGAGCGGGCGGCTCAGGTCCAGGAGCCGGGGGCGGGCCCGCGGCCATGGTGCCAGCTCGAGTGGCCGCCGCGGTGGTAGTGGCGATGGGGGCCCCGCGGTCCGCCGTAGAAGCGTCTGCGCCGGTGCCCGAAGAACCACCACGCGACCACGAGCCACAGCAGCCATCCGGCGACGACCCCGGTGGCGATGAAGACCACGGCGGCGACGACCGCCACCGCCACCGGGACCGCGATCAGCGCGGCCACGGGCACGAGCGTCTGGCTCGCGTCGGGACTGCGGCGGCGACGGCGTCCGGGAAGGTCGGCGACGACCGCGTCGAGCTCCTGGTAGGTGCGCGAGGAGAACAGCGTCTCCAGGCGCTCTTCCAGCTCATCGGTGAGCAGCCGCCCTTCACCGGCGGCGGAGCGCAGCCGCTCGGCGACCCGCTCACGGTCCGCATCAGAAGCTCTCATGGGGGGACGGGCTGACATCTGGCCTCCAGTGCTCGGCTACCGATGGGTGCCAAGAGCCTACCGCACGCCGGCGCAGCGTTTTCGAGGGCCGGGCTACCCGTCGAAGGTCCCCGGCAGCGCGCACCTGGGGGCCTGTCCACGGAACAGCCCGAACTGGGCCCCGACCGCGGGGATGGGGCTGTTGGGGTCCCTCTGGACGGCGATCCGCAGCGTGTCCCCGGAGGGGATCAGGGAGGGGCGTATGACCCACGTGATGCCGGCGAGGCCGGTGCCCGCTTTGGCCGTTCGGATCATTTCCGGGAACATCGGGGCGGCTTCGGAGGGAAGCACGTGTTCCCCGTGTTCGTCGCACCCGGCTTCCATCTTGGCCACCACCACGGGGACGCCGAGCTGGGCGAGCCGTTCGTTGACCGGTTCCAGACCGAGCACCTCGTCGAGGCTGAGCGTCACGGTCCCGTCGGGGTTCTGGGTCACGGCGTAGGCGGCCGGGGGGCCACCGCCGGCGGACATCAGCACCACCACCGCGGCGGTCACGGCCGCGAGGCCGAGGACCCCGGCGAGCGGAAGCAGCCCGCGGCGGCGCAGGGCGGGTCGCCGCCCGTGGGCGCCGGCGGGACCGGTCACGGTCGACGGGCCGTCGGCCGCGTGCAGCCGCCGGCTGGCGCCGACCAGCTCGCGTCGCAGCAGCTCGGTGTATGTCGGGTGGCTCGTCACGGTTGCGCTCCCATCTGTTCGCGAAGTCGCGTCAGGCCTCTGCTGACGCGCTTTCTGACGGTCGTCTCCGACTCCCCGGCGTCGAAGGCGATCTGCTCGTAGTCGTGTTCGTGGACGATCCGCTGCACGATCGCCTCGCGCTCGTCCCCGGTCAGGCGCTCGAGCGCCTGGGAGGCCGGCAGGCCGCCGTCCGCGAGGCGGTCGATCCGCTCGAGCTCCTCGTCGTCCACCGCCAGCCGCGCCGACCCCAGCTTGGCCCGCGCCCCGTTCGCCACGCGCGCGGAGCGGTAGCTGTCGATCAGCTTGTTGCGGGCGATCCCGGTCACCCACGCGGCCCCGTTCTCGACGCTCGTGGCGTTTCCGCGATGGACGCTCAACAGCGCCGCCGCGAACGTCTCGGCCGCCAGTTCGGCCGCGTGGTCGGAGCGGGCCAGGCGCCGGCGCAGGAAGGCCACCACCGCGTCGGTGTGACGCAGGAAGAACTCGCCGAACGCGTTGGCGTCACCGGCTGCCGTGGCGTCCAGGAGCTCTTGGTCGGAGCGGCTCGAACGGCGCATCTACCCGGTCCATCGTTGCGGACGCCGGTCTGTGACCTGGCGTTCCGCGTGCGGGGCGGCGACGCCGGCTACGGCACGCGGAAGGAGAAGCGCCCCACGAGGATCGAGCGGCCCTGGCCCGGGAGGCCGATGATCGGCATCGAGTTGGCCGCCCCGCTGGTGGGGATGTAGGCGATCGTGCCGTGCACGCGGCCCGCGCAGGTGTCGGGGATCAGCATGTCGAATCGGATCCGCTGGCCGGCGCGGATGTCGTAGTCGGTGGGGCCTCCCGCCCCTCCCGTTTTGCAGGACGGACTGCGTGCGAACTCGAATTCCGCGTTGTAGTAGCTGGCGCTGTTCTTGATCGCGACGTGGGAGACGAAGCTCACGTGTGCCAGCACCGACGGTTGGTTCTCGCCCTGCATGTGCTGGAAGCCGGGGGGCGGGGACCCTTCGCAGGCGACGATCAGATCGCCGGTTCGCTGGTCGCAGTAGGACTTCGCCGCCACCGTCCGCACGCTGATCGGGCTGGAGAGCCGGCGGGCACTGGGAACGGTCCGCCTGGGGGCCACGAAGCCGACGGGTTGGCAGCTGTCCATCAACGAGGCCCGGGGGACCTTGCACACGTGTCCCCCCCGGTAGGTCACCTGGGTGATCTCCCCGGCGGCGATCCCGGGGCCGCCGGTGTCGCCGGTGGCCATCGGGTTGCCGGCCCCGGAGTGCATCGGCAGCACGATCAGGTACGCCCCCGACCCCTTCACCACCGGGGTGCTCTTTTCGGTGTCGCCGGAGGTGAGGTATTTGACCGACTGCGCCCGCGGGCCCAGCAGGCCGAAGTAGATTTCGCGCATGTCCCCCGCGGGGCATCGCGGGAGGGTGCTCTGCCGGGCCAGGTGGGAACGGCGCAGGTGTTCGAGCAGGCGGCGCGCGGCGGGTGGGGCGGTGGGTTCCGGTTCGCAGCCTCCGACGGATTCCGGGTGTTCCCCGAACAGCCCGCTGGCGGGCACGTTCCGAAGGCCGACGTTGACGAACCCGTGACCGGTCGCGTCGGTGACGTCGCATCCGAGGTTGACGAAGTAGTTGGGGGAGAGGGGGTGGAATCGGTCGTCGTCGGCGAAGGCCCCGTCGATCCCGAGCACCCCGATCGTGCCGTAGTCCACCCGCCCGGCGCTCACGCAGGTGAGCCCCCGCGTGGTGCGGGTCACGCGCAATCCCCAGGGGAGTCCGCCGGCCGGGTCCGGGGTGCGGATCGAGAGCAGCTGTGAGCCCCCCGGGATCGCGCTCCCTTCCCGCGCGTTGGGCTGGGATGGGGTCACCGAGCCGAGGGTCTCCCCGCGCTTGAACACTCCCGTGGCCGTGAGTCCGATGGCGACGCTGGCGACGATCAGGGCGAGGTTGACGACCGCGGTGCGGCGGGTGGGGTGCAGCAGACGCTCGTCCACCCAGCCGGCCAGGCGGCGCCCCGGGGAGGGGGGCACGGTGGGCGCCACGGCGCGCTGCTCGGCGGCGGCGCGGCCGGCGGCCTCGACCAGGGAGGCCCTCAGGCCCGGTAGGTAGCTCACGTCGTTCCTCCCATCGCCGGGTCCTCCGACAGCGAGGTCCGCATCGAGTGCAGGCCCCGGCTCACGCGCTTGCGCACCACGCTCTCCGAGCACCGCAGCCGCTCGGCGAGCTCCGCGTATCCACGTTCCTGGACCACCCGTCCCTCGACCGCGATCCGCTGGTCGGCCGGGAGCGCTGAGAGCGCGTCCAGCACCTGCCCCTCGGAGTCGGCCAGCTCCTCGATGCGGGCGAGCTCGGGGTCATCCAGCGCCAGCGGCTCCATTCCCAGCGAGCGGCGGGCGCGGTCCTCGACCCGTCCCCGCTCCCACAGGTCGGCGAGCTGGTGGCGCGCGATTCCGAACAGCCACCCGCGGGCGCTCCCCTTCGCCGGCCTGTAGGACGGCGTGGAGGAGAGCGCCGCGGCGAATACCTCGGCCGTCAGGTCGGCAGCCAGGTCGGCGCGGCCGGTGTTGCGGACGAAGTACCCGAGCATCAGTTGCTCGTAGCGGTCATAGAAGGCTCCGAAGGCCCGCGGGTCGTCCACGCTCGCGGTCAGCAGGGTCGCGTCGTCGCTCTGCGTGTCCCACGCAAGGCCCATCTATCCCTATGTTCCGCCGGGGCCGGAATTTGTGACCGGGGCCGCGTGTAATCAAGGGGCCGTTGGCGGCCATAGTGGGGGTGTGGACGTCCAACAGGTCGAGCTCATCAGCCGGCTGTACGAGAGCCACGCCGGCGCCGTGCACCGGTACGCCCTGCGCCGCTCGGACGCCGACACGGCCGAGGAGGTGACGGCCCAGGTCTTCCTCGTCGCCTGGCGCCGGCGGGGGGAGCTCCCCGACGAGCCGTTGCCGTGGCTCTACGGGGTCGCCCGGCGGGTGCTCGCCGACCAGCGCCGGGGCGCCTCGCGGCGCCTGCGCCTGCGCGACCGGCTCGAGGGCGAGGCGGCGGGGGCGGGCCCGACGGCGGACGCAGCGGCTGCGAGCTGCGCCCCGGACGCGGGCCTGGAGCTTCCCGACCGGGACCTCGCGGTCGCGCTCAACCGACTCTCCGCGCCCGATCGGGAAGCGCTGCTGCTGCGCTACTGGGAGGAGCTCGAGCCGGCCCAGATTGGCCGCGTGATGGGCTGCTCGCGGGCGGCGGCGGCGGTGCGCCTGCACCGGGCACGGGCACGCCTGCGCAGGGCGCTCGACGCGCCCGGGCCCCAGCACGCGGGCGGGGACGGGAAGGCTCACCAATGCGTCGAACGGACGG
>DATJOU010000363.1:0-11581 GCA_035506775.1 Solirubrobacteraceae bacterium
CACCGAGACGGGGCCGGCGAGTCGTCCCTCGCCGTCCACGACCACCACGTGCTGGGTGCGCTCCGGCGGGGTGTCGCTGCGGCGCACCTGCTCCAGCGCCTGCTCGACCGTCGAGCGCTCCCGCAGCGAGACGAAGTCCGGGTTCATCAGCCCGCCGGCGGTCTGCGGGTTGTAGCCCAGCAGCCTGCGCACCTTGATCCGCCTCGCAGGTGGCAGCCGTTCGAGCACCGGCAGGCGACGGTCCTGGTCGAGCTCCATCAGCAGGTCGGCCGCGTCGTCGGACTCCATCCGCGCGAGCACGGCCGCGACCTGCTCGTCGGAGCGCTCGCGCAGGAACTCGAGCTGGTGCTCCTCGTCGAGCTCCTCGAAGATGTCAGCCTCGAGCTCCTTGTCGGCGGCCACCGCGTTCATGATCTCCTCGCCCTCCTCGTGGGAGGCGGCCTCCACGAGGTCGGCTATCTGGGCGGCGTGCAGACGGGCCAGGCGGCGGTGGGTGAGGCGCAGTCGGGAGCTCGGGACGTGACCCACGAACGGCTCCAGGTGGGTCCACGCGACGAGGTCCGGATGCTCGCCCTGGTGGCCCCGGAAGCGCCGCGGGAGCAGTCGCCGCAGCCGGGCCCTGAAGCCGGGGTCGATCCCGGCCACCCGCCAGACGCCGTCGCGGCAGGTGAGCTCGACCTCCCGTGCCACCACCAGCCGGGCCGTGTCCACGTTGATCAGGCTGTGCCCGAGCACGTCCTCCCGCAGCAGCACCTCCCCGGGGCGCCGTTCGAACTGGGCGAGGTTGAGCTTCGTGGTCGAGGTCCTGGCGGCGGCCACCTCCAGGCGGTCGATGCGGTCGGCCGGCACGAACAGTTCGCGGCCCCCGATGCGGGCCTTCAGGCCGGTGACGAGCGGCAGCGCGTCGCGCCCGTCGAGCCGCACGACGACGTCCTGGACGCGCCCCAGCTTCGCCCCCGTCGAATCCAGCAGCGGACTCCCAGCCACGGAGGAGAGATGCACAACCGCATCGGACATGGCCCTACCTGAAGGCTATCTCACCCGCCCCCGGCCCTAGAAGAGCGGGCTCTCCGGATCTCCGATCAGCACCGCCTCGGCCTCGTGGTAGCGGTCGTTCATCGCGGTGGTCTCGAGGAAGGTCATGAACAGCCTCGACACGGGTACCCGCCGGCGCATCAGCAGGGCGGCCTCGGTGGGGCTGTCGAAATGGGAGCCGGCGACCTCGCGCGAGAAGGTCGCGGCGAGCAGCGACGACGGACGGCGTGGCGCGAGCGGGCCGGCGAGGGCGATCCCGCGGTAGAGCTGCGCATCGGCCAGCCCGGTAAGGGCGGCGAGCTCCTGCAGAAACGCCATCCGCAGCAGGATGTGGCTGCGGCGGCGCTCCCGGGTTCCGTCCCCGGTGAACAGGTGCTCGTCGCGGACGGCTCTGCCGCTGTACGGGCACAGCCCGAGCTCCGCGATCACGATCGCGTGCCCCTTGACGACCTCGCCGGAGTTGGGGTTGGAGACGTACGTTCCGGTGAGCGAACGCTCGAGGCTCGCGAGCCCGGCGGCCTCGAGCAGCTCCTGGAGCGCCGCGGCCGCGAGCGACGATCCGGTGCGCTCGCGCACGCAGCGCTCGAGTCCGATCTCCGCCAGCTCCGGGCGGCCGAGGAGCAGCGGTCGCAGGCGCTCACGTTCGCGGGCGATTCCCGCCAGCGTGGCCTCGCGGTCCTCGGGGGCGGCCGGGATCTCGATGTCACGCCCCAGCCGGCCGGCGAGCTGCTCGAGCCCCCTCGCCTCGTTCCCGGCCAGCGTCCGGCTCCCGCCGGGGAACTGGAACCGCGACACGTCCTCGAGCGCCAGCCGCCACCGCGCCCCGGCGTCCTCGAAGGCGCCCACCTCGACCTCGAACTCGCCCCGCACGGGGTCCACGCCGAGCACCGTCACCGGCGTGCGGCGGGGATCGAGCATGCGGGCCCGGTTGCCCGCCACGAGATGGCCGAACGTCCCCGCTTCGAACGCCTCGTCGCCGGGGGCGTCGGGATCGTGCTCGTAGACGGGCGTGCCGGGCTCGGGGTCGTGTGGCTCGGACGGCATTCGTGGCGAGCCTAGATGGTTGATTCCACGACGGACCGCCTCCGGGCGGCCGGGCGATCGAGCGATCGAGCGCGGGGCCGGCGCCCGGCGTCCCCGACGGCTCGGCGGGGACGCGGGCGCCGTGACTGCGCTTCTCCTACGCCAGGCCGTTGGCCGTCAGGAACTGTTTGGCGACCGCCGCGGGGGTCTGCTTTTCGACCGACACCGCCTTGTTCATCTGCTGGATCGCCGGGATCGTCAGCAGCTTGGAGACCTTGTTGAGCGTTGCTTCGAATTCCGGTCCCTGCTGTTCGAGCACTTTCTTGTCGACGACCGGGGCGACGTTCTGGAACCCGAACACGTGCTTGGGGTCGCTGAGCACCTTGAACTTGCCACCGAGCAGCTGGCCGTCGGTCGTGAACACGACCTGGACCTGCACCTGGCCGCCTTCGAGGGCCGGGTAGCTCGCTTCGATGGCGATCGGCTTGAACGTCGGTTTGACGCCGTATTCCTTCGCGATGCCGGACAGGCCCTCTTCGCGGGTGGCGAATTCGGGCGGCCCGCCGAGCGTCACGGACTTGCCGAGCGGAGCCAGGTCGCCGATGCTCGAGAGGCTGTGGGCGCTGGCGAAGCTGGGCAGCGTGGCGAGCGCGTCGGTGTCGTAGAAGGGTGTTTTTTCGAGCAGCGTGAGGCCTTCCTTTTCGGCGAACGCCTTCGCCTGTTCGTAGGCCTGCTGTTCGCTCGTGGGCGGCGTCTTCTCTTCCGCCACGGCGCTGAGCAGCGTGCCGGTGTACTCGGGGTACATCTGGATGTGGCCCGCCTTCAGGGCCTTGAAGATGATCTCCGAGGAGCCGATGTTTTCGGTCAGGCTGACGTTGAAGCCCTTGGCCTTCAGCGCCTGCGTGTAGAGGTTGCCGAGGATGTTCGACTCGGCGAAGTTCTTCGCCCCGATCGTCACCGCCGGCTTGCCCGAGGACGCGCTGGTCGTCGTCGTGGTCGTGGACGATTTGCTGCTCCCGCACGCCGCCAGCACGAACGCCAGCGCCACCACTGCGGCCGGCGTTCCCGCGAGCCTGACAAAGGGCCGCCTCAGCGGCCGTCGGCTTCTCGTCATGTGTCTCCCGCCTTCCTATTGTCCATTGAGTCGATGAGAAAAGCTTATGGGACTCCGGCTGGGTCCGTCAGACGGCGGCGACGGTGTCGGCCATCGCGCCCCGTGAGCGCCGTTCGATCTTCACCCCCCGTGGGGTGAGTGCCCGCTGTAGCAGCGCCAGGGCCCCCTCCACCGTGAGCGCGAGCAGGGCCACGCAGATCGCGGCACCGAGCACGCCGGAGAAGTGGTAGCTGGTCTCGTTGGCGATCACATCCCCGAGCGTCCCGCTGAAGCCCGCCAGTGAGGCGATCGTGGCCGTCGAGATCACGAACAGGGCGGCCGTGCGAATGCCGGCGAAGATCAGGGGCACGGCGAGCGGCAGCTCCACCCGGCGCAGTATTTCCCACTCGCTCATGCCCATGCCCCGTGCCGCGTCCACGAGCTCGGGGTCTACCTCGACCACGCCGAGGTAGGCGTTGGTGACGATCGGGGCGAAGGCGAGCACCACCAGCGCGAGCTCGACGACCCCCAGGCCGAGGCCCAGGAAGGCGTCGCCGATCGCGAGCACGGCGATGCTGGGCAGCGCCCTGCCGATGTTGCCGATGTTGATGGCGAAGAAGGACCCGCGGTGGATGTGGCCGAGCCAGATCCCGAGCGGGGCGGCGATCACGATCGAGATCGCGACCCCGATCGCCCCGACCTTGAGCGTCTCGAGTGCCAGGTGGGCGAGGCTCGGGAGGTCGGGGTAGCCGGGGACTTCGCCGTTGCGCAGGATGAATTCGAAGGCTTTGCCGAATTCGCTCATCAGCCGGGCCTCTCGCGGATCCGCGACCAGGGGGTGAGGGCCCGCTGCACTGCCACGAGCAGCCCGTCCGCCAGCAGTGCGAGCAGGATTGCCATGCCCCCGGCCACGATCAGCTCGGTCTTGAACGGCCCCTCGCCGAGGGCGTCATGGATCGGCACGCCGAGCCCGCGGTCGTAGATCGTGTACACGATCGTGGCCAGCGCGATGATCGTCACGACCGCGATTCGCAGCCCGGCGACGATCGACGGCAGCGCGAGCGGCAGCTCTACGCGGGCGAGCGTCTGGCGGCGGCTCATGCCCATGCCCTCGGCGGCCTCGAGCACGTCCGGGGGAACCGAGCGCAGGCCGGTGAGGGTGTTGCGGAACAGGATCAGCAACGTGTAGGAGACGAGCGCGATCTCGGCGGCGAAGATGTTCTCCCCCACCGGGGCGACGAGCAGCTCGAACAGGGCCAGGGAGGGGATCGTGTAGAGGAAGGTCGTCACCAGCAGGGTCGGCCGCTCGGCCCAGCGGTGGCGATGGGCCAGCAGCGCCAGCCCGAGCGCGATCACGAACCCGATCGAGACGGCGATCGCGGTAAGCACCACGTGCTGGCGCAGCGCCGGCCACAGCACCGGGCCCCAGTTCTCCCTGACCCACCCGAAGCAGAACAGGTGGTTGTGGACCGCGCAGCCGGAGCTGTGGGCGGAGAAGTTGGGGATCACCGGGCCCCCGGCGGCGGCGAGCGGGGCGGTCACGTCGCTCGCCCGGCCCCGGGGTCGGTCGGGGTCGCGGATGTGGCCGAGGCGACCAGGGCCGCCTCCGCCTCCTCGCCGTCGGCCTCGTCGGAGATCAGCCGCTCGAGGTGGGAGAGCGTGAGCAGCCCGGTGACCGTGCCGTGCGCGTCCTCGACGGCGAGCGGTTCGCCGTGTGCGGTGAGCAGCACCGACAGCGCGTCCTTCACGCTCGCGTGGTCGGGCAGGCGCCGCAGGCCCTCCAGCGGGGTGCCGTCGGGGGCGAGCAGGTGCAGTTCACCGAGGGTCGTCAGCGACAGCCGCTTGATGCCGCGGTCGGCGCCCACGAACTCCGCCACGAAGTCGTCGGCGGGATGCGCGAGGATCTCCTTCGGGGTGTCGTACTGGGCGAGCACCCCGCCCTCGCGGAGGATGGCGATGCGGTCGCCCATCTTGATCGCCTCGTCGATGTCGTGGGTGACGAACACGACCGTCTTGCGGACTTTGGCCTGGAGCGCGAGGAACTCGTCCTGGAGGTTGGTGCGGTTGATCGGGTCGATGGCCCCGAAGGGCTCGTCCATCAGCATCAGCGGCGGGTCGGCGGCGAGTGCTCGCGCGACCCCCACGCGCTGGCGCTGCCCACCCGAGAGCTGGGCGGGGTAGCGCTGGCCCATCTCGGAGGCGTCGAGTCCGATCAGCGACAGCAGCTCCCCGACGCGGGCCCGCGTGCGTTCCTTCGGCCAGCCGAGCAGCCGCGGCACCGTGGCGATGTTCTCGGCCACCGTCTGATGGGGAAACAGGCCGACCTGCTGGATCACGTATCCGATCTCCCTGCGCAGCTCGCGCGGCTCGCGGTCGAGCACGCTGCGCCCGCCCAGCAGGATGTCGCCCCCGCTGAGGGGGACCATCCTGTTGATCAGCCGCATGGCCGTCGTCTTGCCCGACCCCGACGGCCCCACCAGCACGCAGACCTCGCCGGCCGCGACGGTGAAGGAGAGGTCTCCGATCGCGGGCTCACGCTGGCCCGGGTAGCGCTTGCTGACATGGCGCAGCTCCAGCTCCGCCGCCTGTGGGTAGGAGGACGGCCCCTCCGCTTGGGCGGTGTCGTACCTGTTCACGGGAGCTCCGGGCGGGATCGCCGTTGACGGACAGGGTACCCCGGCCGCCCTGCCTCAGCCCTCCTGGACGCGCTGCTCCCCGCTGTAGACGTTCACGCTTCCCCCTCGGGCGAAGCCCGCCAGCGTGATCCCGCGGTCGGCGGCGAGCTCGATCGCCAACGAGCTCGGGGCACCCACGCCGACCAGGATCGGGGCCCCCGCCATGGCCGCCTTCTGGACGAGCTCGAAGCACAGGCGCCCGCTCACACACAGCACCCGCTCGGCGAGCGGGAGCATGCCGTCGATCAGGGCGCGCCCGATCACCTTGTCCATGGCGTTGTGCCGGCCCACGTCCTCGCGCACGATCAGCAGCTCGCCGTCGGCGCCGAAGAGCCCGGTGGCGTGGAGCCCGCCGGTGCGCTCGAACGTCGGCTGGAGCAGGCGGTCCGGCAGCCCGGCCAGCAGGGTGCGGTCGACCCGCGGCCCGTCTGCGACGACGGGGGCGATCACGGCGAGCTCCTCGAGGGCCCCCTTGCCGCACACCCCACACGACGAGGTCGCGTAGAAGCGCCGCGTCAGCGGATCGCGCAGCAGCGGCCCCCTGACCTCGACCACGTTGGCGGCGAAGTCGGCGGTCGGGCCGGCGGGCAGCGCGCGATCGACCAGGCCCTCGCCGTGGAGGAATCCGAGCGCGAGCTCCTCGTCGTGGGCGGGCGTGCGCATCGTCACCGCCAGCGCGGCGCCGTCCACCCGGATCTCCAGCGGCTCCTCGACCGCCACCTCGTCGCGGCGGCCGTCGTGGACCACGTTCACCAGCGTCCGCGCCGTGAGCGCGTCGGCGGGTTCGCTCACGCTCCCGCCAGGGCGGGGGTGGCGGAGCTGCGCTCGGGCATCGGGCGCACGTCCACGGCCACGACCTTGTACTCGGGGCAGGAGGTGTTCACGTCCGCGGAGGCCCCCACCAGCAGGTTCGTCCTGGCCTCCGGGAAGTGGAAGCTGGTGAACACGTGACCCGGCTCGATGCGGTCGGTGACACGGCCGAACAGCTCCACCCGTCCGACGCGGCTGCGAACCGACACCAGCTCCCCGTCCTCGATCCACAGGCGGGCGGCGTCGTCGGGGTGGATCTCCAGCCAGTCGCGGTCGGCGAGCTCCACGTTGCCCGTCCGCCGGGTCATGGTGCCGGCGTTGTAGTGCTCGAGGATGCGGCCGGTGACTAGGATCAGCGGGAAGTCCTCGTCGGCGGCGTCGCCCGGTGGCTTGAACGGCAGCGCGGCGAAGCGTCCGCGCCCGCCCGGGAGCGAGAAGCGCTCCTCGTACAGGATCGGAGCGTCGGTCCCGTCGGCGGCGACCGGCCACTGCAGGCCGCGCGTGCCGATCCGCGCGAAGCTCACGCCGGCGAATTCGGGTGTCAGCGCCGCGATCTCGGCCATCACGTCGCTCGGGGAGGCGTAGCCCATGTCGTGCCCGAGGGCGCGGGACACGGTGGTGATGATCTCGAGGTCGGTCCTGGCTTCGCCCGGCGGGTCGAGCACCGGCCGCACGAGCTGGATGCGGCGCTCCGCGTTGGTGAAGGTGCCCTCCTTCTCCAGGAACGAGGAGGCGGGCAGGATCACGTCCGCGTGGGCGGTGGTCTCGTTGGGGAAGATGTCCTGGCAGACGAGGAACTCGAGCTCGTCCAGGGCGCGGGCCACGTGTGCGCTGTCGGGGTCGGTCTGGGCGACGTCCTCGCCGAAGATGTACATCGCCTTCAGCTCCCCGGCCACGGCGGCGTCGAACATCTCCGGGACCTTGTAGCCGGGGCGGCGGGACAGGGGCGTCCCCCAGGCGGCTTCGAAGCTGGCCGCGACCTGCTCGTCGGACACCGGGCGGTAGCCGCTGTGGGTGTCGGGCAGGGCGCCCATGTCCGATGACCCCTGGACGTTGTTCTGGCCGCGCAGCGGGAGCAGCGCCGAACCGGGCCTGCCGACCTTGCCGGTGAGCATCGCCAGGTTGCAGATCAGCTGCACGACCTCCGAGCCGTACTTGTGCTCGGTGACCCCCAGGCCCCAGATGATCGACGCCTCGGGGGCCTCGCCGTAGAGGTGCGCCGCCCGTTCGATGTCCCCCGCGGGGATGCCGCTGATCTCCTGCACGGCGTCCGGCGTGTACTGCTCCAGCAGCGCCAGCGCGGCCTCGCTGCCCTCGGTGCGCTCGGCGATGAAGCGCTCGTCGAGGAGCTCGTCGGCCACCAGCACGTGGCCGAGCCCGAGCATCACGGCGGCGTTCGTGCCGGGGCGGGGGGCGAGGTGCAGCTCGGCGTAGTCGGCCAGCTCGATCCGGCGCGGGTCGATCGTCACCAGCTTCAGGCCCCGCAGGGCGGCCTGCTTGATCCTGGCCCCGACGACGGGATGGGCCTGGGTGGGGTTGGCGCCGAGGATGATCGCCGCCTGCGCCTGGTCGATGTCGGAGAACGACCCGGTCGCCCCGGAGAGGCCGAACGAGCGACGCAGCGCGAAGGAGGTGGGGGAGTGGCACACGCGGGAGCAGTTGTCGATGTTGTTGGTCCCGATCGCCGCGCGCATCAGGCGGGCCATCGCGAAGCAGTCCTCGTTGGTCGCCCGCGAGGACGCCAGCCCGGCGATCGCGTCGGGGCCGTGGGCGTCCCTGATCGCACCCAGACGCTCGGCGATCGTCGCGATCGCCTCCTCCCAGCGCACCTCGCGCAGCTCCCCGCCGGAGCGGACCAGAGGTCGCCGCAGACGGTCCGGGGACGACGCGAAGCGGTGGGCGAAGCGCCCCTTCAGGCACGCGTGACCGCGGTTCGCGGGCCCCTCCCGGGAGGGTGTGATCGAGATCAGCTCGCCGCCCGCCACGTGGGCCTCCAGGCGGCACCCCACGCCGCAGTAGCCGCAGGTCGTCGCCGTCGTTGACTCAGACCGGTCGTCCATCGTCTCGCTCCCGTTGCAGTGTAAGCCGCCGTCGCTCGACGATCGCGTCGGTGGGGCAGGTGTCCGCGCACGCGCCGCAGGAGACGCAGCTCGACTCCTGAAAGCCGCTGTCGAGGCCGGCGGTCACGTTGCTGTGAAAGCCGCGCCCGGTGACGGTCAGCGCGAAGGCCCCCTGGACCTCGTCGCACGCCCTCACGCAGCGTCCGCAGGAGATGCACAGCTCGTGCTGGAAGGCGAGATAGGGGTGGCGCTCGTCGAGGGCCACCTCGTGGGTGGCGCCCCCGAAGCGACCCGGGGTGACGCCGAGGGAGGCGGCGACCCTCGCCAGCTCGGTGTCGGGACCCGGGGGACGGTCGAGCTCGGAGAGGACCAGCTCGACCACCGTTCGCACCACCCGCCCCGCGGTCGCGTCGCGGGTGTCGATGGTCATCCCCTCACGGCAGCGGGTGGTACACGCGGGGACCGGAGCGGCGGCTCCGTCGAGCCCCACCAGGCAGGTGCGGCAGGCCCCGAAGGGCGCCAGACGGTCGTCGTAGCAGAGCGTCGGCAGCCGCCCTCCGGCCAGCTCGACGGCCTCCAGCACGGTGGTGCCGGGTTCGATATCGATCGTCTCGCCATCCACGGTGACAAGCATCACGCCAGCCCCAGCTCCTCGGGGAAGTGCTCCAGCAGGCTTCGGATCGGGGCCGGCATGCCGCCGCCGTGGGCACACAGGCTGCCGAGCTCCAGAGCCTCCAGCAGGGACTCGAGACGGTCCCTGTCGACCGGGTCGTCGGCCTCGAACATCTCGTGTGCCCGGCGCAGGCCGATCCGGCAGGGAAAGCACTTGCCGCAGCTCTCGTGGGCTCCGAAGCGGAGCAGGTGGCGGGCAAGGGCGCGCATGTCGGTGTGCCGGTCGAAGCCGACGACGCTGCCGTGGCCGACCATGCACCCCTCCGCGGCGAGGGCCTCGAAGTCGAAAGCCGTGTCGAGCTTCCACGAGGGCAGGATCCCCCCGAGGGGCCCTCCGATCTGGACCGCCTTGATGCCGCCGGGGATACCGCCCGCCAGGCCCTTGCACAGTTCCCGAACGCTCACCCCGAAGCGGACCTCGTAGACCCCGGGGGCGGCGAAGCGCTCGTTGAAGCACACCAGCTTCGAGCCGGCCGAGGCCCCCGGGCTGAGCCGCCGGTAGCCCTCGGGGCCACGCAGCGCGATGTAGGGGACGTTGGCGAGCGTCTCGGTGTTGTTGACGACCGTGGGCATGCCGTACAGCCCGCGCTCGGCCGGGAACGGAGGGCGCGCCGAGACCGTCCCCCGCAGTCCCTCCAGGCAGGCCAGCAGGGCGGTCTCCTCGCCGACGACGTAGGAGCCGGCGCCCTCGAGCACGGTGACGTCGAAGTCGAACCCGCTGCCGGCGATGTCCCGGCCGAGGTGTCCCTCGCGACGGGCGGACTCGGCCGCCCGCTCGAGTGCGGGCTTCGAGCGTGGGTACTCGGAGCGGGTCAGCACGAAGCCGTGGTCCGCGCCGACGGCGTAGCCCGCCAGCGCCATCCCCTCAAGCACCAGCTCCGGGTTGCGCTCCATCAGGTACTTGTCGATGTAGGACCCCGGGTCCCCCTCGTCGCCGTTGGCGACCACGAACTTCTGCTCACCGGGGGCGGCCGCCGCGAAGCTCCACTTCTGGCCCGCCGGGAAGGCGGCGCCGCCGCGGCCGAGGAGATCGGCGTCGACCACCGCCTGCAGCAGCTGCTCGGGCGTCATCTGCGCGAGCGCGTGCCGCAGTCCGAGCCAGCGGCCCGGCTCGGTCAGCACCGGCTCGGCGAGCGTGCTCCGCCACTCGGGCTCGGCGGCCTCGCCCCTCTCGCCGCGCAGGGCCCGCTCGACGACGTCCGGGCCGGCGTCCACACGGTCGCCTTCGCGGAGGGCGGGGGAGGAGTGGCAGAAGCCGAGGCACACCGTCTCGGCGAGGGAGACCGACCCGTCGCCGCGGCACTCCCCGAGTGACACGCCCAGACCCTTCTCGAGCTCGCGCACGTGCCGGTCGGCGTCCGCGGCGAAGCAGGCGGTGCCGGTGCACACCCTCACGTGACGGCGCCCGCGGGGCTGGAGCAGGTCGTCGTAGAAGGTGGAGACCCCGTACACCGATGCCTTGGGGAGCCCCGACGCCTCCGCCGCGCGGAGACGGTCCTCGTCGGTGAGCTCCCCGTGGTCTTCGACCGCCTCCTTGAGGACCTGCAGGGCCGTGTTGGAGACCGGCCCGTGGTGGCGGCGGATCAGCTCGACGAGGTTGCCGGACATCGCCCGTCCAGCCTACTTCCGGAAGGAATGCCGAACGGCGGTGTCCTTGGGAGGGTGCGCAACACCCTGATCGAAGACATCGCCAGACAACGTGCCGCCGAGCTCGCCCGCGCAGGGCAGGAGGCCCGTGCCGCGCGCGCGGGTCTCGACGCCGGACGCACCGGCCTGGTGGCCTCGGTGCGGGCGCGCCTCGCTCGCCACATGCGTCCCAGTCGATGAGCGGCGGCGGGGTCGGCCGGCGAGGTCGGAGGACTGTCATGATCCCGCCGTGCCGCAGACGACCCGTGCAGAGCTCGCCTACCTCGTCGTGACGATCGTGGTCGCGCTCGTGGTCGCGGTCTCCGTGTCGCTGCTCGCGGGTGCGGTGGTGCTCGCTCTGCTGTCGGTCGCCGGGCGCGTGGTCATCCGGCGGCGGATCTGAGCAGTGGGTCCAGAAGGCGGCTTCTCAACCGAGATCGCGCGTTCCACCGGCCCTCAGCTCTGGCGAGATGGTGTCCGAAATGCTGATCTCGCGACCAATTTCGCGACCAATTTCGGGCCCTGCTTGCGAGTTCAGCTGCCTGGTTTACGAGTTCGTCGCCGCCCCCGCGGGGACGAAGTGCTCG
>DATJOU010000364.1:0-7979 GCA_035506775.1 Solirubrobacteraceae bacterium
GTGATCTCGCTACTGGGCGGTCACGACGGCGCCGCGCTGGCCCCAGGCGGGGTGGCTGCCAACGTGTCCGCGCTGTCGGTCAGCGACCCGCGGATGGCGGGGGAGCTGGAGCGCATGTTCGACCGCCACGGGGTGGAGCCCTCGATGGTCGTGCTCGAGATCACCGAGACCGCCGCGATCCCCGACCTCGGCCGCGCGCGCTCCTTCTGCGCCGCGATGCTCGAGCTCGGGTGCGAGATCGCGCTCGACGACTTCGGGGCCGGTTACGGCGGCCTGCACCTGCTGCGGGAGCTCCCCTTCAGCTATCTGAAGATCGACGGCCAGTTTGTCCGCCGGCTGCCCAGCTCCCGTGCCGACCGCTTGATCGTGGGGGCCCTCAGGGAGCTCTCGCGGGGGATGGCCAGCGAGACGGTGGCCGAGTGCGTCGCCGACCCCGAGACGATCGCGATCCTCCGGGACCTCGGGGTCGAGCTGGCCCAGGGCTTCGAGCTGGGCCGCCCCGCCCCGCTGCTGGCGGCCGCCGCATAGCGCGCTTGCAGGGGGCCCCGGCGGAGTAGGCTCCCGTGCCATGAGCACGACAACCGCCGCACCCACCCTTCCCGACGGGCTCGGCGAGCCGGCCCGTGCATTCCTGTCAAAGCCGCAGCGCCTGGTGATCGGCGCCGAGCGCCCGGAGGCCGCCGACGGGCGCACCTTCGCGACCCTCGACCCGGCCACCGGTCGCGAGATCGCAGAGGTCCCGCACGCGGGGCCCGAGGACGTCGAGCGTGCCGTCGGGGCCGCCCGTGAGGCGCTCACCGACGGCCCCTGGGCGACGATGCCCGCCGCCGCACGCGAGCAGCTGATGCACGCCCTCGCCCAGGCGCTGGAGGACAACGGCCAGGAGTTCGCCGAGCTGGAGTCGCTGGACAACGGCAAGCCGGTCGGGCTGGCCCTGTACGTGGACGTCCGCTCGGCCGCCGCCCACCTGCGCTACTACGCGGGCTGGCCCACCAAGATCGAGGGTGGGGTGCTCCCGGTGGCCGTGCCCGGAATGCACTGCTACACCCGCCGCGAGCCGGTCGGGGTGTGCGGGCAGATCATCCCCTGGAACTTCCCGCTGCTGATGGCGTGCTGGAAGCTGGGGCCCGCGCTGGCCGCCGGCTGCACGGTCGTGCTGAAGCCGGCCGAGCAGACACCCCTGAGCGCGCTGCGGCTCGGCGAGCTGGCGCTCGAGGTCGGCTTCCCGCCCGGCGTCATCAACGTCCTCACCGGCGACGGCACGACCGGGGCGGCGCTGGTGGACAGCCCCGGGGTGGACAAGATCGCCTTCACCGGCTCCACCGCGGTCGGCCGTGAGATCGGATCCAAGGCCGGACGGGCACTGAAGCGGATGACGCTCGAGCTGGGGGGCAAGTCGCCGAACGTGATCCTCCCCGACGCTGACATCGACGCGGCCGTGAAGGGATCCTTCCAGGCGATCTACTTCAACTCCGGGCAGGCCTGCAACGCCGGTTCGCGGCTGTTCGTGCCCGAGCAGATCTACGACCAGGTGATGAGCGCCCTGTCCGAGGCGGCCGCGGCCGCCAGGCTCGGGCCGGGGCTCGACCCCGGGACCCAGCTCGGGCCGCTGGTGTCGGCCGAGCAGCGAGACCGCGTGATGGACTACATCGAATCGGGCCGCGAGCAGGGCGCCGAGCTGCTGGCGGGAGGTGAGGCGGCGCTGACCGACTCCGGCGGCTACTTCGTGGCTCCGACCCTGTTCAGCTCGACCTCCGACGACCTGAAGATCGCCCGTGAGGAGATCTTCGGCCCTGTGCTGGTGGCGTCGCCGTACTCGACCCTGGAGGAGGTTGCGGCCCGCGCCAACGACAGCGAGTACGGCCTCGCCGCCGGGGTGTGGACGCGGGACGTGGGCAACGCCCACCGGCTCGCCGCGATGTTGCGGGCGGGGATGGTGTACGTCAACACATGGGGGCTGGCCGACCCCTCGGCACCGTTCGGGGGGTTCAAGTCCTCGGGCATCGGCCGCGAGCACGGGCGCGACGGGCTGGACGCATACCTCGAGACCAAGACGGTGTGGACCGCGTTGTGAGTCGCCCCGCCTCGTGAACGCCGTCGCGCAGGGCGAAACGGGGCTGGTGGGGGTTCGCTCGGCGCGCTGGGCGCAGGCGCTCGCGGCGGTCCTGGCGCTCGTCCTGGTGGCCGCGACGGCGGAGATCGTGCTCGACGGGGCCGTCGGGCACTCGTCGCTGATCCCCCGCTCGCCGTCCATCGCGGGCTGGCTCTCGGGCCTCGGCGAGCGGCTCGGCTTCCGCGTGTTCCTGATCGCACTGCTGGCCGGCGTCGGGGCCTACGCCGGCCTGCTGGCGCTCGCCCGCCGGGCAGACGCGGCGGGGATCACGCCGCGTCGGGCGATCGTGCTCGTGGGGGCCCTGCAGCTGATCATCTTCGTCGGCCCGATCCTGCTCTCGACGGACGTCTTCAGCTACATCGCCTACGCCCGCATGGGGGTCGAGCACGGAGTCAACCCGTACCTGCACGGCCCGGGGGCGATCGTCGGCGACCCCGTCTACCACTACGTGGGCCCGGACTGGAAGCACGTCGCGACCGCCTACGGGCCGCTGTACACGCTGCTGTCCTACCCGCTCGCCCCGCTCGGGGTGACCGGTGCGCTGTGGGCCATGAAGCTCGAGGCGCTGCTCGCCAGCGCCGGCACGCTGGCGCTGCTGTGGCGGTGCGCCCGCCTGCGCGGATTCGACCCGGTGTGGGCGCTGCTGGTGGTGGGCATCAACCCGCTGTTCACGATCTACGGCCTCGGGGGGGCCCACAACGACCTGCTGATGATCCTCGCGATGATGGTCGCCATCACGCTGATGCTGGCCCCCCGGGTGACCCCGGCGCGGGAAGCCTGGGCGGCGGCGGCGATCGTGGCCGGGGCGCTGGTGAAGGTGACCGTGGCGGCGGTGCTGCCGTTCATGATCATCGCCCGCCGGCGCGTGGGGCCCGTGCTGGGGACGCTGGTGGCCGCCGTCGTGGGGGCGATCGTGGCCTACGCCGTCTTCGGCAGCCACGGGGTCAACGTCTTCTCCGCCCTGAATCGCGACGCGGCCTTCGTCTCCAGCGACAGCTTCCCCACCGAGATCGCCCACCTGTTCGGCAAGCCCGGGGTGTTCCCCGTGGACCACGACCTGCTGAAGGGGACGCTGGTCGTGATCGTGCTGTACCTGCTGTGGCGGACCTGGAGGGGATACGACTGGATCGCCGCCTCCGGGTGGACGCTGCTGGCGATCACGGTCACCAGCACGTGGCTGCTGGCCTGGTACATCCTGTGGCCGCTGCCGCTGGCCGCGATCGTGCGCGACCGCCGCCTGCTGGCCGCCACGCTCGGGGTCCAGGGACTGTTCGTGCTGCACCAGATCTCCCCCTTGCTGGAGCCCGTCAAATGAGCGCCGGCACGCCGCAGCCGGCCGCCCCCGCACCGCGCCGCGGCGCGTTCGACTCGCTCCCGCGGTGGCTGGCGCCGCGCGAGCAGGGGTCCGGCGAATCGGGCGGGCGGCGATGGCGGATCGAGACCGCCGTACTGGTGGTTCTGGGGGTGTTCCTGCTGGTCGCGGTCGCGAACGACCTCTCCCGTCAGAGCGGCGTCAACGCCCGCCTGACCGCCGACCTGAGCACCTGGCGGGCCTACACCGGCCACGACTACGTGAACCTGCACGTGGACACCCAGCTGCTGGGGCCCACCACCGAGCGCGAGGTGGTGTGCGGCAACACCAGCCCGGGGGCGCCCAAGCAACGGACCCAGATCTGCCTGCTCGTGTGGGGCCCGATCAAGGACGGGCGCCGGCCCGTGCACGGCGGCTGGTACCTGCCGCCGCGATCGGAAGACCTCGAGAGCCTGCGCTACGGGTGCTTCGGGCCCGACGGCGCCAGGTTCTGCCGGCGGTGAGCGCCGCCGCCGAGCCGCTGGCGGGGGCCGGGCGGCGCCGCGACGCGACCGCCGAGCTGGCCCGCTGGTGGCCGCTGGCGGCACTGACGCTGCTGGCGGCGGTGCTGCGCCTCTCGACGCTCGACCTGCAGAGCTTCTGGTACGACGAGGCCTTCACGGTCGTCCGCGACCTGCACCCGGGGCTCGTCTCGACGCTGCACTCGGTCGTCCACACCGAGAACAACCCGCCGCTGTGGTACCTGATCGCGTGGGCCGACTCGCGCGTCCTCGGGACCGGGGCGATCGCCCTGCGGCTGCCCTCGGCGCTGTGCGGGATCGCGCTGGTGCCGGTCGCGTGGGGCATCGGCTCCGAGCTCTCCGGGCGCCGCCCGGCGACGCTGATGGCGGCCCTGGTGGCGGTCAACCCGTTGTATGTGTGGTACTCCCAGGAGGCCCGCCCGTACGGCCTGTACGTGTTCACCGCAGGGCTGGCGCTCCTGGCCTTCGTGCGCGCGGATCGCGTCCCGACGCGGGGGCGGATGGGCCTGTTCGTGCTGGCGGCCGCGCTGGCGATGCTGAGCCACTACTTCGCCGTGTTCCTGGTCGCGGGGATGCTGGTGTGGCTGGTGCGTGCACCCGGCGCGCGGCGTCGCCTCGGGGTGCTGGCCGGCGGGGCGCTCGTGCTCGCCGGGCTGGCGCTGCTGCCGCTGGTGATCGCGCAGGGAGGACACGGGACGCAGTGGATAGGGCGCTGGGCGCTCTCCAGCCGCCTGCAGGCGATCCCGCAGTACTACCTCACCGGCTACAGCGGCTCGGCGCTCGGTCACGGTGTCGAGCTGCTCGTCGCCCTGCCGGTGCTGGCCGGGCTCGTGATCGGCGGGAGGGCGCTCGCGGGGGCGTCGGGGGAGGAGGCCTCCCGCGAGCGGCAGGGACTGGGGGCGATGCTGCTCGTCGCCGGGGCGGGGATCCTGATCCCGCTGGCGCTGGCGGTGCTGGGCGCCGACTACCTCGCCCCGCGCAACCTGGTGGGGGCGATGCTGCCGGTGACGGCTGCGATCGCGCTGCTCGTGGGCGCGCCCCGCACCGGCCGCGCAGGCGTCTACGCCGGGGCCCTGATCGCGCTCGCCTCGCTGGCGATCACGATCGACGTCAACCTCAGCCCGCGGCTGCAGCGTGGCGACTGGCGCGCCCTGGCGCACGCGATCGGCCCGCCGTCGGCCACCCGCGCCGTCACGACCGTGCAGCTGGGGGAGACCCCGCTGCAGTACTACCTGCCGGGGCTGAGAAGCCTGCGACCGGGTACGAAGGTGCGGGTGGACGAAATCGACGAGACCGGTTACGCGCCGCTACGCCACGACGCCTACCGGCCACCGGCTCGTGGCTTCGTGCTGAGCTCCCGCCAGGACCACAACGGGCTGATCCTGCTGCGCTTCACCTCACCCACGCCACGGCTCGTGAGCGAGGCGGCGCTGCGCCGGCACGTGATCACACGCGAACACCCCGAGGTCCTCGTACCGGACAACGCCCGGCTCTCCGCCTAGGATGCTGCTGATGCCAGGGTCCGCCCGGGAGCCGTCCTCGGGGAAAAAGATCTAGCTTTCCGCGCATGTCGGAGCTGACCATCGAGGCGACAGGCCAGGCGCAGCGAGCGCTGGAGCGCGGAATCGAGCATCTGCTGTCCCTGCAGCAGGAGGGGGGCTGGTGGCGGGGGGAGCTGCAGACGAACGTCACGATGGACGCCGAGGACCTGCTGCTGCGCGAGTTCCTCGGGATCCGCGCCGCCCCCGAGACCGAGCGCTCGGCGGCCTGGATCCGCTCCCAGCAGCGCGACGACGGCACCTGGGCGAACTTCTACGGCGGCCCCGGGGAGCTTTCCACGACGATCGAGGCCTACTGGGCGCTGCGGCTCGCCGGGGACGGGCCCGAGGAGCCCCACATGCGGGCCGCCGCCGCCTTCGTGCGCGCCGAGGGAGGGCTCGAGCGGGCCCGCGTGTTCACCCACCTGTGGCTGGCGCTGTTCGGGCTGTGGTCCTGGGACCGGGTGCCGGCGCTGCCCCCGGAGCTGATCCTGCTGCCCTCGTGGGTGCCGCTGAACGTGTACGACTTCGCGTCCTGGGCGCGCCAGACGATCGTCGCCCTGAGCCTCGTCAAAACCCACCGCCCGGTGCGCCGGCTGGGCTTCGACCTGGGCGAGCTGATCGCCCCGGGGGCCACTGACGAGGACCCTCGCCCGGCGAGCGGCCGTGCGCGCCTGCTGCGGCGGGTGGACCGCGCCATCCGTGCGTATGAGCGGCGCCCGCTGGGAGCGCTCCGGCGGCTGGCGGCGGAGCGGGCCGAACACTGGATCGTGCGACGCCAGGAGGCCGACGGGTCGTGGGGCGGGATCCAGCCTCCGTGGGTGTACTCGCTGATCGCCCTGCACCTGGGCGGCTACCCGCTCGACCACCCGGTGATGAAACGCGGCCTGGAAGGGATCGAACGCTTCATGATCGAGGACCGCGACGACAGCCACGAGGTCGGCGCTCCCGCCGGGGCCTCGCGGCGCCTGGAAGCGTGCCAGTCGCCGGTGTGGGACACCGCGCTGGTGATGCTGGCCCTCAGCGACGCCGGGGTGGCGGGCGAGCACCCGGCGATGGTCGCCGGCGCCGAGTGGCTGCTCGGCGAGGAGGTCACAGGCCTGGGCGACTGGTCGGTCGCCCGCCCCGAGCTGCGGCCGGGCGGGTGGGCGTTCGAGTTCGCCAACGACAACTACCCGGACGTCGACGACACCGCCGAGGTCGTGCTCGCGCTGCAGCGGGTGGGCCTCGCAGCCCGCGCGCACGCCGCCGCCGGGGCGGCCCACAACGGGAGCGTCGCCGCCGGGCGGCTGGCGATGCGCATCGACGGGGCCGTGGAGCGCGCCGTCGCGTGGGTCGAGGGCATGCAGAGCCGGGGTGGCGGGTGGGGGGCGTTCGACGCCGACAACACCCTCGCCATGGCCCGCGACCTGCCCTTCCTGGACTTCGGCGAGGTGATCGACGAGCCCAGCGCGGACGTCACCGCCCACACGGTCGAGATGTTCGCCTCGCTGGGCCTGCAGGACCGTCCCGCCAGCCGCCGCGGCGTGGGCTGGCTGATCGACAGCCAGGAGCCCGACGGGTCGTGGTTCGGGCGCTGGGGGGTCAACCACGTGTACGGCACCGGCGCCGCCGTGCCCGCGCTGATCGCCGCCGGGGTCAACCCCAAGGCACCCTGCATCCGGCGCGCGGTCACCTGGCTGGAGCGCCACCAGAACGAAGACGGCGGCTGGGGGGAGGACCCGCGCTCCTACGACCACCCCCGCTGGATCGGGCGGGGGGCGAGCACCGCCTCCCAGACGGCGTGGGCGCTGCTGGCGCTGCACGCCGCCGGCGAGCGCTCGGCGGCGCTGTCGCGCGGGGTCGACTGGCTGGTCGAGACCCAGCGGGCGGACGGGAGCTGGTACGAGCCGCAGTACACCGGCACCGGCTTCCCCTGCGACTACTACATCAACTACCACCTGTACCGGCTGACCTTTCCGCTGATGGCGCTCGGCCGGTGTCTGGGGCTCGGGACCGGCGAGAGCGGGACGTCCGACCTGGCGGCTCTGCGGCAAGAGGGGTGAAGACGACAGCGGACGCGCCGGCCCGCGGCGCCCCGGCCGGGGTGCCCGCGGCGGCGGACGTGCTCGCGCGCTCGAGCGGGGAGAACTTCCCCGTCGCGTGCTGGGTGCTGGGCAGGCGGGCGCGGGCGGACCTGCTGGCGATCTACGGCTATGCCAGGCTGGTGGACGAGCTCGGGGACAGCCTCGAGGGCGACCGCGCCGTCGCCCTGGACTGGGTCGAGGAGGAGCTCGACCGCGCCTACCACGGCGAGGCCGTCCACCCGATCCTGGTGGCGCTGGAGCCGGTGCTGCGGGCGCGGGAGCTGCCGCGCGAGCCGTTCGCCAGGCTGATCGAGGCCAACCGCACCGACCAGCGGGTCTCGCGGTACGAGACCTGGGAGCAGCTGCACGGCTACTGCCGCCTGTCGGCCGACCCGGTCGGCGAGCTGGTGCTCGGGGTCTTCGGCGTCG
>DATJOU010000365.1:0-8780 GCA_035506775.1 Solirubrobacteraceae bacterium
TGTCTTGTAAACAGGGGGTCACGGGTTCGAGTCCCGTCTCCGGCTTGACTCTTCGTCAGCAGAGCCGAAACCGAACGCTCGCGGCCGTGTCGCCCACGCGCACGTTGCCCGTATGAGGTCCGGCCGTCGCCAGTGCCGCAGCAACGCGGTTCCCGGCCGTTTGCACATATGTCAGGTCAAGAGATTTTCTCACCTCAAACGCTGCCGCCGCCTGTTGTCCCGCTGCTGTAGGGACCGGGCATCGTCGACGGTTTGAGCAGGGAGGCCCGAGACCGGCCATGCTCGGCGCCTCGCGGGTCATCCCTCGACGATTCCTGGCATCCTTCACGCTTGTCGGGTAGCGCGTTCCCCGGGGCATGGGAGGTGGCGTCATGAGTGCAGTTGCGGGACAGCCCAGCACGGCGGACGCTCGTCGGGTGCGAACCGGCGGGGCGGCATCTGCCGCCGGGCACCCGCTTGAGCACGGGCGGCCGCCGCTGAGGGCCCTGCTCGCCGCGGCGCTGCTGTGTGCGGGGCTGGCGGTGGGCGCATATGAGGCCCTCCCGGCCGGGAACTCCCCCGCCCCAGGCAGGCATCGCGCCGCGGTCGTGCAGGCCGGCCTGCTGAGCCTCCCGGTGGCGGCCCAGGGCGTCGCGTCGGAGGCAATCGGCGCCCGGAACCCCGCCTACCGGGTGCACGCCGTCGCCGGCGGCGGTTTCTCGGTCGCGAGCAGCACCCACGGGCTGCAGGGCGCGTTCGACGCTACAGGGGTCTCGGTCACCGCCGGTGGCGCTCACGTGCACTTGAGGCTGCTGGGTGCGGGCTTCGGTCATACCCTCCAGCCGGTCCGTCCGGCCCCGCCACACGCAGAGGGGAACCGTGTCGCCTACTCGCACCGTGGCGGTCTGGGCGAGTGGTACGTCAACGGACCGCTCGGACTCGAGCAGGGCTTCACGGTGGCGCGCCCGCCGGGCACCCGCCGGGCCGGCGCCCTCACGCTGGCGATCGGCCTGTCCGGCAACGTCGCCGCCTCCCTCACCAGGAACGGGCGCACCGTCGAGTTCACACACGGCGGTCGCCGCGTGATGCGCTACACGGGCCTGTCCGCCAGCGGCGCGGGCGGACACGCGCTGCACACCTGGCTATCGCTCGATGGCCGGCGCATCCTGCTGCACCTCGAAACCCGCGGCGCACGCTTCCCGGTGCGGGTCGACCCGCTCGTGCAGGAGGAAAAGCTGCTCGCCGAAGGTGAGGAAGGCGAAGGCCATCTCGGCGCGACCGTCGCGCTGTCCTCGGACGGCAACACCGCGCTCGTGGGCGCGCCAAGAGACAACGCGTTCCAGGGCGCCGCGTTCGTGTTCACCCGCACGGGCTCGGTGTGGAGTCAGCAGGGCCCGCCCCTGAAAGGCTCCGAAGGGCTCGTCAACCCCTTCTTCGGCTCCGCCGTGGCGCTGTCCGCTGATGGGAACACAGCTCTGATCGGCGGCTCGGGCGACAACAACGGCAAAGGTGCCGCCTGGGTGTTCACTCGAACCGGGAGCACCTGGACCCAGCAGGGGCCAAAGCTGACCGCGAGCGAAGAGACGGCCCCGCAGCCGGGCTTCGGGGTCGCGGTCGCGCTCTCGGCCGAAGGGAGCCTTGCACTGGTGGGGGGACCCAACGAAACCGTCGGCACCACGATCGTCGACGGCGCCGTCTGGGCGTTCACCCGTTCCGCCGGAAAATGGTCGCAGCAGGGCGCGAAGATCACGGCCAAGGGGGAGTGCTGCACAGGTGCGGAAGGTGGCCAGTTCGGCTGGAGCATCGCCCTGTCCGCGGCCGGCACCACCGCGATCATCGGGGCGCCGATCGAGGAAGAAGAAGGCAAAGGAGGCGGCGAACGGGGCGCCGTTTACGCCTTCACGCGCAGCGGTGAAACATGGAGCCAGCAGGGCTCCAAAATCACTCCCACGGGCGAGATCGGCGAAGGCCAGTTCGGTCTGAGCGTCGCGCTCTCCGCCGAAGGCAACACGGCGCTCGTGGGCGCGCCGTGGGACAACAACGCCAAAGGCTTCGGGCCGGGGACGGGCGCCGCCTGGGTGTTCACGCGGTCCGGCAAGAAGTGGAGCCAGCAGGGCGAAAAGCTGACAGGCGAAGGAGAGTCCGGCCGCGAAGCACAGTTCGGCCACAGCGTGGCGCTGTCATTCGAAGGCAACCTCGCACTCATCGGCGGCCCGTGGGACACCCAGGGCGAAGAAAACCTGCCGGGACACGGCGCCGCGTGGGTGTTCACGCAGGCGGGCGGCAAATGGAGCCAGCAGGGCGAAAAGCTGACCGCGCGCGGCGAGACCGGCAACGGCGAATTCGCAGAGAGCGTGGCGCTGGCGTCGAATGGCAGGACCGCGGTGCTCGGAGGTGCGCTCGACAAAGGCTCCCTCGGCGGCGCCTGGGCGTTCGTCAGCGGCGCGACCATCAGCGAACAGGCCGCCCGGGAAGTAACACAGAAAGAAGCCGTGCTGCATGCCTCCGTGAACCCCAACGGCGAAGAAGTCACCTCGTGCGTCTTCGAATACGGCACCACGACCGCCTACGGCTCGACCGCCGAATGCTCGCCGGCCAAACCGGGATCAGGCGAAGCTCCCGTCGCCGTGTCCTCTCCCGTGCTGTCCAAACTCGGCATCAACACCACCTACCACTTTCGCGTGGCCGCACGCAACGCGTTCGGGACGAGCTACGGGACCGATACGACCTTCACCACGCTCGCCACGTTTGCCAGCGCCGAAACGAGCGAACCGGCGACACCCGCCAAAGCGACCGACGGGTCGCTCAGCGTGGAAGGCAGCGGCGGGACCGGCAAGGTGACGATCGGGCCCTATGGCAAAGACCTCGGCGGCCTGCCGCTCGCGAGATCCACGGGTGCCTACTTCCAGATCTACCGCAGCACCACCGCGACCTTCACCCAGATCGTCTACAAGGACTGCGACCTCGGCGGCGCGAAGGCGATCTGGTGGGACGATCCCGCGACCGGCTGGGAACCGATTTCGGAACCCGTTGCGGTCTACAGCGAATCCCCGACCCCGTGCGTCACGGTCACGGCCACCGAAAAAACCAAGCCGAGCATCGCACAGCTCTCCGACCCCCGTCACGTCGGAGGGCCGGCCGGCGGCCAGGAATACGGCAAATGCCTGCCCTTCAAGAAAGGCCGATTCAGCGACAGCGCATGCGGAGCTCCGGATGAAAAGAACGGCAAACCCAAGGGCTCCTTCGAATGGTTCGCCGCCCCGGCGGACTGCTTCCCGCTCAAGCACGGCCGCTACGAGGACGACGCCTGCCAGACACTGGACGTCAAGAAGGAAAAACCGAAGGGCAAATACGAACTGGGCAGCAACGCCTTCACCGCGGTCGCCGGCGCGACCAGATTCGAAGGTGGCGCCGCGGGGACGCTGGAATGCGAAGCCAGCTCAGCCGAAGGACAGCTACAGAGTGTCCAGGCCGGGTCGGAAGCCACCACCTACACCGGCTGCAAGCAGGCAAGCACGAAGTGTGCGAGCGCCGGTGCCCCGGCGGGCACCATCCAAGCCGAACCGGTCGAAACGGTGGCCTACTCCGAAGACGGCAAGTACTACACGGGCCTCGCCGGCTATCCCATCATGAAGTACACCTGCGGCTCGACCCAGTACAAGCTTCTGGGTGAAGTCTCCGGTGAAGCGAGCGGTGACCTCGGCACCATGAGCACCCACAGCGAAGCGGTGTTCAAGCCCAGCGTCGGCTTCCAGAGCGGCCTGACGATGGAAGTGTCCAACACCGAAACGCTCTACCCAACGACGCTGACGACGACCGTGGTGACGACCAGCACCGATCCCAACGGATTCGAGATCAGCAAGACCGTCAAACAGCCGACCGGTTGACAATGCCGCGCCGGTGAAGCTCCTTCAGCCCGCCGAGGGCGGTTGAGCGGCAGGCGCTCCGGCGCCGCTCCTCAGGAGCACGATGTCCGCGCTGAGCTCCGCTACCTCGCCGATCATGCCCATGCGGTTCCACGTGAGGCCGGCCTGCTCGCGCGTCACCGAGACCTCGCCCACGAGGCGGACGCGATCGCCGTCGAGTCGCTCCAGCGTGAGCGGAAATTCGAGCGACACGGGCTTGCCGGCGACCTCGAGCTCTCCCTTGACCGTCAACAGCGGGCCGCCCGACGTGGTGCTCCTCAATTCAAAGGAGACCGTGGGGTGTTGCTCGACGTCAAAGAAGTCAGCCGAGCGTAGATGCGTGTCGCGCATCCGATTCTTGGTGTTGAGACTCGCCGCGTCGATGCGCAGGGTCCCTCTGGCGCCGTCGGGCGTCACCTCCAGCTCGCCCTCATACCGCTCGAAGCGGCCCTTCACGGTCGACAGGCCCCACATCGTCTTGACCTTGAAGCCGAGTTGTCCGGCGGCCTCATCAACTTGCCAGCTCCCAACCGGGAGCGCGGCCTGCAGCGGTGTCTCAGGGGTGCTCATGGAGTGCTTCTCCTTGTAGCGGCTGAATGGCGGTATCCGGCTTCAGTCCCGGACCAGCGAGTCGCCTCACGATAGACGCGACCACGCTGCAGTCGTCCGCCGCGGCGGGAGCCCACCCCGGATGACGTGCGCGTCGCGCATCGGTTGAGCAGTATCCCGCTCCCTGGGGATCGGCGACGGTCCCGATGAGGTGCTGCGTCGCCTGCGGGACGGAGCTTGCTCCCATCGATCGTGTACGGATTGCCGGCGAGCTGCATGTGGTCGGTGATTGGGGTACCACCGTCGACGGTGGGTGTTGGCCCTTCGCACCCGGTGGGGCATCGCTACCCCTGCTTCAGTTCGTACTGGTCCTTGAACTTGAACCGCTGAGTCAGTTCGAGCGTGGCGGCTTCTTCTTCCGTTTCGCCGCTTGTGATGTTGGGGAATTGCTCGATGAGGCCCTGTTCGCCGGTGCCGGCCGCGAACTCGATGCCACCGGTCTTCGTCAACTTGTTGGGGGCTTCGGTCCACTTGCCCGACAGCGTCCCGTGGAGAGCGAGGTGGACCGCTTCGCCGAGACAATCGAATTCGGCAAACGTTTCAGCTGGAGCGGGTTCGGTGCTGTTCGCTTCCTTGCCGGTGAACGACACCTGCACTTCACCGTCGCCGTTTTCACCCACCACGCCGATCAACGGCTTGGTTGCGATGTAGCCACTCTTGAGTCCCGGTGTCGTGCAGATCGACTCGAGCGATCCGCATTTGGAGAACGTGAACGTCGCCTCCACGCGGGCGGGCCCCAGGATCGTGCCGGATCCGGCGCTCTTGACGCACTTCACTTCCGGCCCCTGGGCGGTGACGAGCTTCAGGGCCGCGCCCTTCGCGGACCATGTCTCACCGAAGCCGAATTCGTACTTGTTGGATTTGCCTCCCAGGCCGATTTCTTCTGCGCTGGCTTCTTCGGTGCAGGTCTTGTTCAGATAGTGCCCGTGGTAGCTGTGGTTGGCTCCCTTCGCCGTCTTGAAGCATCGGGCCGTTATTTCTGCGGAGGCCTGGGCACCGGCGGCGGAGAGCGCCCCGAGCGAGAGGGCCGCGACGAGACACAGCCCCAGCGTCCTGATCCTGCCCACCATCGGCCCCTCCTCCTCAGTCGCCACCCACGAGTCTGCGGTCGCATCCTAACCGGGTGGACCCGCGACCGTCAATGCGGCGATCCCCCCACACGCCCGCACTCCCACGATGACGAATGAGAGGGATACTGCGCTGCAGGAACCCAGGGGGTCGCGCCGGACGGAAGGAGGCAGGGGTGTCGCAGGAGAACGTGGACTTGATCCTCGGGCTGCCGATCTTTGGGCCCGGAGTGGACTTCGTTCCGCTTACGCGTGACGACGACCAGTCGGCGAAGCTGGCCGGCGAAGTTGCATCCCTGCTCCACGTAGACTTCGAGTCGGTCTTCCCGAACCTGCTCGGCGGCACCGAGACGTACGTCGGGCTCGAGGGGATGCGGACCGCCTGGCTGGACTGGCTCGCCCCCTGGACGAGCTACCGCATCGAGATGGAACGGGCCATCGACTGCGGAGACCGCGTGGTCACCTTCTACGACGTCTTTGCCACGCCACGCCGCGCGACCCACGAGGTCAAACTCAGCGGCGCGGACGTGTGGACGTTCCGCGACGGAAAGATCTCGAGGTGGGAAGGCTTCCCGAGCCGTCGCGCAGCTCTCAAGTCGGTGGGGCTTGAGGAGTAGAGCCCTCCCCGGCGAGGCGTTCCGCAGCCGCGCGGGCCTCGGCCAGTTCCGATTGGGGGTAGATGATCAGCCGTGAGACGAGTCCCTCCCCGATCAGCCCGATCATGGCCTCCTGCTGGGTGACGTAGCCGTCCGTTTCGATCGGACGGGCCGTCTGCCGGTAGACGCCGAACACGACGCCGTTGCCCATGTCGACGATCTCCTCAGCCGCGATCGAGATCTCACCGTAGGTCGTGCGCCACTCCGCCTGGTAGTCACGGAGCCGCTCACGCCCGCTCACGAGCACGCCATTGGTAAGGGTCGAGTCGAAGGTGACATCCGCGGCGTAGAACCGTGACCACGCATCCATGTCGCCGCTGTTCCAGGCTTCGAGGATCCGCCGGGTGAGAGACACCAGATCCGACGTCATGCCCTAGGTGGGGGGCCCTCCATCGTGCGGACCATTATCCCCCGGGCGTTCGGCAGAAGCTCATTCGAACGCGGCCGTCGTGTCGGTCGCGAGGCGAGGGTCTCCGCCGGGGCGGGCCTGGCCGCGCGCCTACGCCGTCAGAGGAATGCCCACGGATCGACCGGCTGGGGGCTCAGTTCGGCTTCGGCCCCGTAGTAGCCGGGGCAGTCGAGACGCCCCGGGGTCTGTTCCGGTTCGCAGAACAGCACGCGGCCTTCACCGCCGCGGATCTTGAAGCTGGTGAAGCGTTCCTGGGTGTTGGCCCGCCGCACGCGGTAGGGCATCGTGACCGTCGTTTCGGGGGTTCCGGGGAGAGCCACCACGGCCCAGGTGGTGGAGAAGCTCCGCGACCAGATCCCGTTCTGCTTGCGGACCCCCTGGACGGTGTATTCGGGGTTCGCCCACCAGCCTCCGAAGTCGGGGAACAGCGTCTCGTCGATGTAGCTCGGCATCCCGAGTTCGCTTTCACCCTGGTCGAACAGCAGCAGTGTCGCGAGCGCCAACGACGTCTGCGCTTCGCTGCCCCCCGCCGGCTCCAGGGTGATCGACCGGTGTTCACGCTGCAGCTTTTCCACGCGGTGGATCAGGTTGGCGTACGAGGAGCTCCCCGACACCCCCGCCATCGAGACCTTGACGCTCCCGGTCGGTGCTCCACTGGCGTCGAACCGCCCCCAACCGTTGCCGACGAACTGCATTTCGCAGAGACCCCAGGCGAGCCCCCCGCAGTTGTACGGGCCGCTCTGCTTCAGGGTCACGGCGCCGGCTGTACCCGCTCCCGCGACGAGGCTCACGAATCCGGACAGCGACAGCGCGAGGGGCAGGATCCACCGAGGCCCCGGGCCGGGGAACGCGCGGCGGGCTGTGGAGGTCCGGCTGGTTGCCGTCGGGCGGAGGCAAGCCATCAGCCGCCTCTTCGGCTCGCCCCATCTCGTCCATTCGCGATCCCCCCACCCGTTAGGCCAACCGTCTAGAACGGACGCGCAGTCACCCGGAGGGGAGGCCGGCTGGTGCGCCGGCGCATACGGCTGCGCAGATAGGCTCAGAGGATGGTGCGAGGCCTTGCCGCCTTGGCGGCGAGCACGGTGGCGGTGCTCGCCTGCGGCGGGTGCGGCCTGTCGGCACAGCCCCGCTCGGCTGCCGGGGTGCTCGCCACCTACCGGGCGATCGACGCCGACGCCGCCAGCGGGAACTACACCGACCTCTGCCAGCACTACATCGACGCGGCCCTCCTGCACCAGCTGGCCCGCGAGCACAAGCTGTGCCCCCCGTACATGTCCGAACACTGGGGCGAATTCACCCCCGCCGCGAAGGTCGGTCCCTCCACCCGTGTGTCCGTCTCGGGCGACACCGCCGTCGTCTACGACGGCGCCCCTCCTGAAGCGCTCGAGTACACCGGCGGACAGTGGCGGCTGATGCGGATCCCGCGGTCGGGCGAACACGGGACCACCTTCATCCGCAAGCTCAATCGCGAAGCCGAAGCGCTCAACGCGGCGGCGAACGCCCGGCCGTAGCGATGAGCGACCAGCGCCCCCCGGCGGAGACGCTCGCGTCCGTGGGCTCGGCCGAGGTGCTCTACCGCCACGCGCGCCCGAGCGACGCCGTGGAGGTCGCCCATCTCCACGCCGACAGCTGGCGTGCCCACTACCGGGGCGCCTATTCGGACGCCTTCCTCGACGGCGACGTGGTGGACGATCGGGTGGCCTTCTGGACCCGGCGGCTGGGGAGCGAGGACCCGGACAGGTTCACGCTCCTGGCCCGCTCCCGTGACGGCCTGATCGGCTTCGCCCACACTGCCCTCGCCGCGGACCCGGAGTGGGGCGCTCTGCTTGAGAACCTCCACGTCGCCCGCTGCGCCCACCGCCGAGGTGTCGGCAGGCGGCTGATGGGCCGCACCGCCGGGGTGCTGCTGGAGCGGTCCCCCTCCGAGGGCCTCCACCTGTGGGTCCTGGAGCAGAACCGGGCCGCCCGTGCCTTCTACGAGGCGCTCGGGGGGAGCCACGTGGACTCCTCCGCCACCCCCGCCCCCGGCGGCGATCCGGCCCGGCTGGCGGGCACCCCGATGCGGCGACGCTACGCCTGGCGGGACCCGCGGGTGCTGCTGGCGGAATCCTGACGCGGCTCGAAGTCCAGCTCGATCCAGTCCCCGCAGCGGCGA
>DATJOU010000366.1:0-5781 GCA_035506775.1 Solirubrobacteraceae bacterium
CTCGCCGCCGCGGCTGCAGGCCGAAGTCGAGGAGGAAATCGAGTCCGAGACGGAGGTAGTGGGCGAGGAGGGCGCCGAGGCGCCCGAGGCCGACGCGTCAGAGGCCTCCTCCGGAGAGGAGTAGCGGCCGCTGCGGCGCCCCTTCGGTGGTCGCGGCGGGACCGTCGACTGGTTGATCGTCGGGCTCGGCAACCCGGGTCGCGAGCACGCCGGGACGCGCCACAACGTGGGCTTCCTGGTGGCCGATGAGCTCGCCGAGCGCTGGCGGCTCCCTGCCGGCAAGGAGCGCTTCCGCGGCCGCCTGCGCGAGGGCCGCCCGCCGCGGGCGCCGGGCGAGCCGGGACGCCCGCCGATGGTCGCGATCCTCACCCCGCAGACGTACATGAACGAGGCCGGACGCTCGGTGGGGCCGGCCCGGGGGTCGCTGAAGGTGCCCCTCGACCACGTGCTCGTGATCCACGACGAGATCGACCTGCCCTTCGGGCAGCTGCAGCTGCGCCACGGCGGAGGCCTCGCCGGCCACAACGGCCTGAAGTCGCTCAAGCGCGAGCTCGGCAGCCCCGACTTCGCCCGCCTGCGCGTCGGCGTCGGGCGCCCCGACTCGACCGACCCGGAGGTCGTCTCGGCCTGGGTGCTGGGGCGCTTCAGCGAGGGCCAGCAGCAGGTCGGAGCGCTCGTCCGGGCGGCCGCTGACGAGGTCGAACGGGCCGTGCTCGGAGACCGCGCCCCCGAGCAGGTGGGCGCCTGATGGCCGGCACGGAGGGGTCGCTGCGGGCACTGCTCCGCCTCGCCGCCGAGGACGAGCGGACGCTCGCCCTGGCCCGCGACGGCGGCCACGCCTTCGTCTCCTCGGCCCTGCGTCCGTACACGGTCGCCGCTCTGGCGGAGATCGACGAGCAGGCCCGGGGGACGCCGACGCTGGTGGTGGTCGGCGACGACCGCGCGGCCCGCGACCTGGCCGCCGACCTGCGCGGCTGGCTGGCCCCGCGGAGGGTGCGTCTGTACCCGTCCCGAGGGGTCGCCTACGAGTCCCACCTGGCCCCGCCCCCGCACCTGGTCGGCCTGCGCGTGGCGGCGCTCGACGCGCTGCTGGGCGAGACGCCGCCGGCCCGGGACGGTGCCGATGGCGGGCAGCCGGTCGTCGTGATCAGCGCCGTGGCCCTCTCGGAGAAGGTCCCCGACCCTACCCTCAGACCCCGTTCGTTCAGCCTGCGGGTGGGTGAGCTGATCGACCTCGACGAGTGCGCCACCGCGCTGGTGGACGCGGGCTACGAGCGTGTCGAGCAGGTCGAGGAGCGGGGCCAGTTCGCCCTGCGGGGCGGGATCCTCGACATCTTTCCCGCCACCGAGGAGCGGGCCGTGCGGGTCGACACCTTCGACGTGGAGATCGAGTCGCTGCGGTGGTTCTCGACCTTCACCCAGCGCTCGCTGGGAGATGTCGAGGAGGTCGAGGTGGCCCCCGCCGCCGAGCTCGCGATGGAGCACCGCGAGCTGGCCGAGATCGCGGCCGCCACGGGCGCCTTCCCCGGTGGGTCGGCCGGAGAGGCCGACCGGGCCGACATCGCCGAGCTGCTCCCGCTGGAGCGGTTCGGGGCGCTGCTCGACCTGCTCGACGAGCGCGCCGAGGTGGTGATCGCGGCCGAGGAGGAGCTCGAGCCGGCGCTCACCGACCATTGGAGCGACGTGTGCGCGGCCTTCGGCGAGCAGGATGCCGAGCATCTGTACGTGGCCCCCGAGCCGATCCGCGCGGCACTCGCGGAGCGCGCCCGCATCTGGCTCTCGGCGCTCTCCGGCGAGCAGTCGATCGAGCTGCGCGCCCAGGCGGCCGACTCCGCCTCGCGCACCCTGGCGGAAGCCGAGCCTGAGCTCGAGCGCCTCGTGCGCTCCGGCTACCGCACGGTCGTCACGTTCCCCCACCGCGGGGATGGGGAGCGCGCCGCCTACAACCTCGCGCGCCTGAAAGCGGGCTGGCTCGAGGGGCCCCTCGGGGGTCCGACCGCGGCCGCCGGCGCGGCCCGCTCCGCCGAGGGCGAGCTGTCCTTCGCGGTGGCCTCCCTGCGGGAGGGCTTCATCGCCCCCCAGCTGAAGCTGGCGGTCTACCCCGAGCAGCGCCTGCTGCGACGCCGCCGCGCCGAGCGACCGGAGACCGGGGGGCGCTCCCGGCGCGGTGCGCTGCGCTCCTTCACCGAGCTTCGGACGGGGGACATCGTCGTGCACGAGGACCACGGGGTGGCCCGCTTCGCCGGCTTCGAGACGCGCACCGTGGCGGACGTCACGCGCGACTACCTGTACCTCGAATACCAGGGGGACGACCGCGTGTTCGTCCCCACCGACCAGCTGGCGAAGATCTCCCGCTACGTCGGAGCCGGTGGCAGCCATCCGCCGCTCAGCAAGCTCGGCGGCAACCGCTGGGACGCGCTCAAGGCGCGGGCCCGCCGTGCCGCCCAGGAGCTGGCCGGGGAGTTGCTCGAGCTGTACGCCGAGCGCCGCCGGCGCAGCGGTCACGCCTTCGGTCCCGACGGGGACTGGCAACGCGAGTTCGAGGAGCGCTTCCCGTTCACCGAGACGCCCGACCAGCGGGAGGCGATCGAGCTCGTCAAGGGCGACATGGAGTCCGAGCGCCCGATGGACCGGCTGGTGTGCGGCGACGTCGGCTACGGCAAGACCGAGGTCGCGCTGCGTGCGGCCTTCAAGTCCGCCGCCGAGGGCAAGCAGGTGCTGATGCTCGTACCCACCACGATCCTCGCCCAGCAGCACTACGGGACCTTCAAGGAGCGCCTGGCCGACTACCCCTTCACGCTCGAGCACGTCTCCCGCTTCCGCACCGCCGCCGAGCAGAAGGAAGCGGTGCAGGGCTTCGCCGAAGGGCGGGTGGACATCCTGATCGGCACCCACCGGGTGCTCTCGCGGGACGTCCGCGCCAAGGACCTCGGCCTGCTGGTGGTCGACGAGGAGCAGCGCTTCGGGGTCAAGCAGAAGGAGCTGCTGCGGCAGATGAAGCTGAAGGTGGACGTGATCTCGATGTCGGCCACGCCGATCCCGCGGACGCTGCAGATGTCGCTCGCAGGGCTGCGCGACATCTCGGTGATCGAGACCCCACCCGAGGGCCGTCGTCCGGTGCGGACCTTCGTGGGCGAGTACGAGGAGGAGCTGGTCCGCAACGCGATCGAGCGCGAGCACCGCCGCGGCGGGCAGGCCTTCTTCCTGCACAACCGCGTGGAGACGATCGAACAGACGGCTGAGCGGCTCCGGGCCCTGTGCCCGGGGGTCCGCTTCGCCGTCGCCCATGGACAGATGGGCGAGGGGGAGCTCGAGGAGGTGATGATGGACTACCTGCGCGGGGGCGCCGACGTGCTCGTGTGCACCTCGATCATCGAGTCGGGCATCGACATCCCCCAGGCCAACACGCTGATCGTCGAGCACGCGGACGCGTTCGGGCTGGCCCAGCTCTACCAGATCCGGGGTCGCGTCGGACGCAGCCGGGAGCGCGCCTACGCGTACCTGCTCTACGACTCGGCCGCCGCGCTGGCGCCCGAGGCGGCCCAGCGGCTGGCGGCGCTGTCCGACTACACCGAGCTGGGGGCCGGCTTCAAGATCGCGATGCGCGACCTCGAGATCCGGGGTGCCGGGAACCTGCTCGGCGACGAGCAGTCCGGGCACCTGGCGGCGCTCGGGTTCGAGCTCTACATGCAGATGATCGACGAGGCGGTACGGGCCGCCGAGCCCGAGGGAGAGGGGGAGGAGCCGCCCGAGCCCGTGCGACTCGACGTCAACGTCGACGCCTACATCCCGGCCGACTACGTCCCCTACGAGCAGGCCAAGATCGAGATCCACCGGCGCATCGCCGCGGCGGTCGAGATCTCCGAACTGGAGGAGCTGCGCGAGGAGCTGGCCGACCGCTTCGGGGACCCGCCGGCGCCCGTCGAGAACCTGCTCGCCCTGCAGCGGGCCCGCATCAAGTTCGGCCAGGCCGGGGCCCAGACGGTGAGCTTCAGGGGTGAGCGCCTGGCGGTGGTGCCGATCGAGCTCGACTCACGGCGGGCCCGGCGGCTACGGGAGGAGCTGCCGGGGGCCTCCTACGAATCGGGGCGCTCCCAGGTCTCCCTGCGGGTGCCCCGGGAGGGGGAGGATCGCTTCCCCACCGTCGTCAGGGCCGCCGACGCGTTGCTTGCGATCATGCGCGAGGCGGCCTAGGACGGCGCTATCGTGCGGCCCCTGCAACTGCCCCGGCGGGCGCACCCGTGGGGGCCCAGAAAGTCTTATGCAGGATTAATCGCTTCTTTGGCGCACCTGTAACCTCCATACGCTACAGTCCCCGCGTCGTGCACAAAGTTATCCGTCCCATCGCGGCGCTCGGCGCCGTTTTGTTTGTAGCGGTAGGCGTCGCCGCCTGTGGCGGCGTGCCCAGCGACGCGGTCCTCCAGGTGGGCGGCACGCCAGTCAGCAACGCGACCTACAAGCACTGGCTGGGGGTCGCCGCGGCCTCCTCGCGGGTGGGTGGTACCGGAGCGATAGTGGTGCCCGAACCGCCGAACTTCACGGCGTGCATCAAGCACCTCGAAGAAGAAGAAGCGAAAAGCACCACCAAGAGCGGCAAAAAGCGCACGTCGAAGGAACTGAAGTCTCAGTGCGAACAGCAGTACAAGACTTTGAAGACCGAGGTGCTCGGCTTCCTGATCTCGTCGAACTGGGTGATCAAAGAAGGCGAATCGCTGGGCGTGAAGGCCTCCGACGCCGAAGTCAAGAAGCAGTTCGACAAAATCAAGAACGAGCAGTTCCCGAAGGCCGCGGAATTCGAAAAATTCCTCGCCAGCTCGGGCCAGACGGTCTCCGATCTGCTGCTGCGCGTGAAGCTCAACATGCTGTCACAGAAAATCCAGCAGAAGATCTCCAAAGAGAACCCGAACGTCAGCAAAGCGGAAATCGAAAAGTACTACAAAGAAAACAGCTCCCGGTTCGGCACTCCGGAAAAGCGTGACGTGCGGATCATCCTCACGAAAGACCAGGGCAAGGCCGAAGCCGCGAAGAAGGAAATCGAATCCGGGAAGAGCTTTGCGGACGTCGCCAAGGCGCACTCCGAAGACCCGGCGAGCAAGGCCAACGGCGGCCTCCTCAAGGGCGTGATCAAGGGTGAGGAGGAGAAAGCGCTCGACGAAGCCATCTTCTCCGCCTCCCCGCACCAGCTCTCGGGTCCCGTGAAGACGCCCTTCGGCTACTACGTCTTCCAGGTGGAAGACACGACCAAAGGCACGCAGACGCCGCTGAAGTCGGTCGAAGCCTCGGTCAAGCAGCAGCTGGTGGCCACCAAACGCCAGAAGGCGCTCACCGAATTCATCAAAAAGTTCAAAACCAAGTGGCAGGCCGAAACCGAATGCCGCTCGGAATACGTGGTCCCGGACTGCAAGGAGTACAAAGCTCCCAAGGGCACCACCGGCTCGACCTCGACGGCCCCGACGGAATAGCGCCCGGCCGGTCGCTGCCCACGGCGTGAGCGCAGTCGAGCGCATCCGGGCGCGCCAGATCCTCGACAGCCGCGGCAACCCGACCGTCGAGGTGGACATCACCCTCGGCTCCGGCTCCCGCGGCAGGGCGGCGGTCCCGTCCGGCGCCTCCACCGGGGAGTTCGAGGCTACCGAGCTCCGCGACGGCGGTGCCGCCTGGGGAGGGAAGGGGGTGACGCGCGCCGTGGCCAACGTCAACGGTGAGATCGCCGCCGCGCTCGAGGGTCACGAGGCCGGCGACCAGGAGGCAATCGACCGCACCCTGATCGAGCTCGACGGG
>DATJOU010000367.1:0-3050 GCA_035506775.1 Solirubrobacteraceae bacterium
CCGGGGTATGTTTGCAGCGTGGACGAGGCCTTCATCGCGAACGTGGCCGACGCGCCCGCCATCGGCCACCCGCGGCGGGCGACGGTGATCGACTTCGAGGAGCGCCGTCGAGAGTGGCCGGACCTGGGGGTGAACATCCAGGTGATGCAGCCCGGCCAGCCCAACTGCCGCTACCACTCGGAGACCGTCCAGGAGGACTTCCTGGTGCTCGCGGGCGAGTGCAAGGTGATCCTCGAGGGCGAGGAGCGAGCCTTGCGCCAATGGGACTTCGTGCACTGCCCGGCGGGCACCGAGCACGTCTTCGTCGGTGCCGGCGACGGCCCCTGCGCGGTGCTGATGATCGGCTCGCGACAGGGCGGCGGCGTCCACTATCCGGTCAACGAGCTCGCCGCCGCCTATGACGCGTCGGCCAAGGAGGCCACCGACAGCCCCGCCGAGGCCTACGCGGACTGGAACGTCGAGCCGCGGCGGCAGGTGCCGAACCCGTGGGCGGACCTCACGGGCCGCGACGGCGACTCCTAGACGGCGGGCGGGGGGCGATGGCCGGCTACGTCGGAGCCATCGACCAGGGCACCACCAGCACCCGCTTCATGTTGTTCGACGCTGACGGTGCGGTCGTCGCCGGCGACCAGCGGGAGCACGAGCAGATCACCCCGCGGGCCGGGTGGGTGGAGCACGACCCGCTCGAGATATGGGAGCGGACGTGCGAGGTGGTGGAGGCCGGGCTCGCGCGGGCCGGGGTGGACGCCGAGCAGGTGGGGGCGGTGGGGATCACCAACCAGCGTGAGACGACGGTGGTGTGGGACCGCGAGAGCGGGGAGCCGGTCCACAACGCGATCGTGTGGCAGGACACCCGCACCGAGCCGCTGGTGCGGGCGCTGGCCGGCGAGGCGGGGCCGGACCGGCTGCGGGCGGAGGTCGGGCTGCCGCTGGCGAGCTACTTCTCCGGCCCGAAGATCACGTGGCTGCTGGAGCAGGTGCCGGGGGCCCGCGAGCGGGCGGAGCAGGGCGAGCTGGCGTTCGGGACGATCGACAGCTGGCTGACGTGGAAGCTGACGGGAGGGCCACGGGGAGGAGCGCACCTCACCGACGTGACCAACGCCAGCCGGACGCTGCTGATGGACCTCGAGGGCCTCGACTGGCACGAGCCGAGCCTGGAGCTGATGGGGATCCCCCGCGGGCTGCTGCCCGAGATCCGCTCCTCCAGCGAGATCCTGGGGGAGATCAGCGAGGGCGCCCTGGCGGGACGGCCGCTGGCGGGGATCCTCGGGGACCAGCAGGCGGCGCTGTTCGGGCAGTGCTGCTTCGCGCCGGGGGAGGCGAAGAACACCTACGGGACGGGGTCGTTCGTGCTGCTCAACACCGGCACGCGCCCGGTGTCGTCGGCCACGCTGCTCAGCACGGTCGCGTTCCGGCTCGGGCGGGAGCCCGCCCACTACGCCCTGGAGGGCTCGATCGCCGTCACCGGGGCGCTGATCCAGTGGCTGCGAGACCGCCTGGGCGTGATCTCCAACGCCGCCGAGGTGGAGGAGCTGGCCCGCAGCGTCGAGGACAACGGGGGCGTCTACATCGTGCCGGCCTTCTCGGGGCTGTTCGCCCCCTACTGGCGTGAAGACGCCCGCGGGGTGATCGTCGGCCTGACCGCCTACGCCAACCGGGGGCACCTCGCCCGGGCCGCGCTGGAGGCCGCCGCCTGGCAGAGCAGGGAGGTGGTGGACGAGGCCAACGCCGCCGCGACGGCACCGCTCGGTGAGCTGAGGGTGGACGGGGGGATGACCGCCAACGAGCTGCTGATGCAGTTCCAGGCCGACGTGCTGGGCGTGCCGGTGGTGCGGCCCGTGGTGAGCGAGACGACCGTCCTGGGGGCGGCCTTCGTGGCCGGGCTGGCCGCCGGCGTCTGGGAGGACCAGGACGAGCTGCGAAGCCGTTGGCGGGAGGACCGGCGGTGGGAGCCGCGGATGGACGCGGCCGAGCGCGAGCGCCGCTACGCGACCTGGAAGAAGGCGGTCACGCGGTCCTTCGACTGGGTCGAGCAAGCATCCCCGGGGTGAGCCCGCTGCCCGGCCCGGCGGCGGCGGGGCGGCGGCCGGCGCGGCGCAGGCGGCGGATGCCCTGCAGGTCCTCGCGGGCGGTGGCGAGGATCTGAACCCGTGAGTCGGGGTCCTCGACCCAGCGGACCGGGATCTCGTGGATCGCGAGCCTGCTGCGGCGGGCGTGGTAGAGGAGCTCGGTGTCGAAGAACCAGGAGTCGTCCTTGACGAGGTCCAGCAGCGGCGTCAGGACCTCGCGGCGGATCGCCTTGAAGCCGCACTGGGCGTCGGAGATGCCGAGCCCCAGGGAGGTTCGCAGGAGGATGTTGTAGGAGCGCGAGATCACCTCCCGGCGCAGCCCGCGGGTGACCTCGGCGCCGGGGGCCAGACGGGAGCCGATCGTCATGTCGGCGCGGCTCTCCAGCAACGGCGCGAGCAGGTCGCCCAGCGAGCTCAGGTCGGTCGAGAGGTCGACGTCCATGTAGGCCAGGACCTCGGCCTCGCTGGCGCTCCACGCGGCCCGCAGCGCGAGGCCGCGGCCCTTGCGCTCGAGGCGCAGGAACTCGACGTGATCGAGCTCCTGCGCCAGCGAGCGGGCGACGGCGGGGGTGGCGTCGACGCTGGCGTTGTCAGCGATCGTGATCCTGAAGGGGAAGGTGAACTGACTCGCCATGTGCTCGTGGAGCGTCGCCACGGAGGCGGCCAGGACGTGCTCCTCGTTGTAGACCGGGACCACCATCTCCACGGCCACCCCCGAGCGGGCGGGCACGAGGCTCAGCTTGGGTGCGTTGCGCGCCCCCCGCCGGCGCCGGGCTGGAACGGGTGCACCGGCGGCGGCGGGGGCGCTGCTTTCGGAGAGGGAACCGAGAGCGGGAACTGACACGCTGCATATCGTGGAGGGTGTCCCTAAGGGCTCCCTACACGAAGGCTCAAAGTTCCCTTAGGCGTTGCTCGGGACCACGTGTGTCCCCGGGAGCTGGCGCGCCCGCCGTTTCATGGACAACTCACAGGCTGCCCCGA
>DATJOU010000368.1:0-2695 GCA_035506775.1 Solirubrobacteraceae bacterium
TCGCGCAAGCGCCGGCGCAAGCGCGGGCCGGGGCCACGCCAATGACCGAGAAGCCGACCGGGGAGGCGCTCGAGCAGGACCTCGCCCGGCTGATGGAGGTCGAGTCGTTCCCGCCCCCGGAGCAGTTCCGCGAGCACGCCCTCCTGAACGACCCGGCCGTGTACGCGCAGGCCGCCGCCGACCCCGAGGGCTGGTGGGCCTCCCAGGCCGAGCGCCTGGACTGGTCCGAGCCGTACACGAGGGTGCTCGACGACGACGACCCGCCGTTCTACAAGTGGTTCACGGGTGGCACCCTGAACGCCTCCCACAACTGCCTGGACCGGCACGTGGAGGCCGGCCTCGGCGACCGCGTGGCCCTGCACTGGCGGGGGGAGGACGGCAGCGAGCGTTCGATCACCTACGCCGAGCTGCTGCTCGACGTGCAGCGCTTCGCGAACGCACTCAGGGACCTGGGCGTGCAGCCCGGCGACGTGGTCGGGATCTACCTGCCGATGATCCCCGAGGTCGTCGTCTCGATGCTGGCGTGTGCCCGCATCGGGGCGCCCCACAACGTCGTCTTCGGCGGCTTCTCGGCGGAGGCCGTCCGCGAGCGGATGGAGTTCTCCCGTGCGAAGGTCCTCATCACGGTCGACGGGGCCGCCCGCAAGGGGCGCACCGCGGCCGTGAAGGAGCGGGTGGACGAGGTGATGGGCGACCTCGACACGCTGGAGCGGATCGTGGTGGTACAGAGCAAGGGGACGCCCTGCTCGATGAAGGAGGGCCGCGACGTCTTCTACGGCGAGGTGATGGCGAACGCCTCGCCCGAGTGCCCGGCCGAGCCGTTGGACGCCGAGCACCCCCTGTTCGTGCTCTACACCTCGGGCTCGACGGCCAAGCCGAAGGGGATCCTGCACACCACCGGGGGCTACCTGACGGGCGTCTCCGCCACCCACCGGCTGGTGTTCGACCTGCGCCCGGAGTCCGACGTGTACTGGTGCGCCGCCGACGTCGGGTGGGTCACCGGACACTCGTACATCGTCTACGGCCCGCTCTGCAACGGGGCCACCTCGGTGATGTGGGAGGGCGCTCCCGACTATCCCGACCGCGGCATCTGGTGGGAGATCGTCGAGCGCTACGGGGTCACGATCCTGTACTGCGCACCGACCGCCATCCGGGCGTGCATCAAGTGGGGGGCGGAGTGGCCGAACGCCCGTGACCTGTCCTCGCTGCGCCTGCTCGGGTCGGTCGGCGAGCCGATCAACCCCAAGGCGTGGCTCTGGTACCACAAGGTGATCGGCGGCGAACGCTGTCCGATCGTGGACACCTGGTGGCAGACCGAGACGGGCGGGATCATGATCACCCCGCTGCCGGGCATCACGGCCACCAAGCCGGGGTCGGCCACCAACCCGTTCCCGGGGGTGTTCGCCGAGGTCCGCGACGAGTCCACCGGGGAGCCGATCGAGGAAGGACAGGGGCTGCTGGTGCTGACCCGTCCGTGGCCGTCGATGCTGCGTACCCTCTACCAGGAAGAGGAGCGCTTCGTGGACACGTACTTCAAGCGCTTCGGCCGCGAGACCTATCTCGTCGGCGACGCCTCCAGGCGCGACCGGGACGGCTACTTCTGGGTGATCGGGCGCATCGACGACGTCGTCAACGTGTCCGGCCACCGCCTCTCCACGGCCGAGGTCGAGTCCGCCATCGTCGCCCACGAGGACGTCGCGGAGGCGGCCGTGATCGGCCAGCACGACGAAGACACCGGGCAGGCGATCGTGGCCTTCGTGACCCTTCAGGGGGAGCTCGAGGGCGACGAGGACACCGTCGAGGGCATCCGCGGCACGGTCGCCGAGCGGATCGGCAAGTTCGCCCGCCCGAAGCGGATCATCTGGACCGACGACCTGCCCAAGACCCGCTCCGGCAAGATCATGCGCCGGCTGCTGCGCGATATCGCCGAGGGCCGCGCCCTGGGTGACGTCACGACTCTGCGCGATCCCGCGGTGATGGAGCGCCTGGAGGACCAGGTGAAGGAGCTGCAGGCCCAGGAGGACTGACGCGCGGCGCCCCTCGAGGGGTAGTGTCGCCATGTGAGGCCGGTGCGACGGCGACTGCGGATGGCGGGCGGTGTGGCGAGCTGCGTGCTCGTCTCGGTCGCGACGATGGCACCCGCGCACGCGCCCGGCGCTGCTCCTGTACGGGGCCTCCGCGAACGATCAAGTCCCATCACCGTTCTGAGAGACGGCGTCGTCTGGGTGGACCAGGGTCATGTCCTCTTTCAGGGCTTCCACTCCGGGCCCGTCACGCTCGGTGGGCTGCCCGAGTCGCAGACGCCGATCCTCGAAAGCTCCGGCAACGCCGTCGTGCTGGTCGGGGCGGGGGCGGGCTTCGCCGCCGGCGTCCCTCCGCGGCGCCTGGCACCGGTGGAAGGACCGGATGAAGAAGTTCGTGCCTTCGCCGGCGGCGGATGTCCTCACTGGTCGCCCCTCACCTCCTCCCTCGACGCTCCCGGCGACTTCGCCGTTGCGGGGGGCGAGGTCATCGATGTCGGCGAATGCCCGATCGAAAACGGGGGCTTCGACGAGCAGGAACTGGCCACCGCCCAGCCGCTGTTCATCCACAGCCTCCGTGGCGGGGCCTGGAAGGTTCTGCGTTGGCTGAGGGGGCACGAACCGCCGATCCTCGCCGCGGAAGGGAACCTGCTCGCGATCGCAGAGCCGCTGTC
>DATJOU010000369.1:0-8763 GCA_035506775.1 Solirubrobacteraceae bacterium
CGCGACCCGTCTCGCGGGGCCGCCCTGCAGGCGCTCGGGGACGAGCTCGAGCGGGCCGACTTCCCGGTTCGCCTCGGCTACCCGATCACCGACCGCTCCGAGGCCGAGGTGATGTGGTCCAAGCTGGTGCGCCTCAACGCCCTGGCCTGCACGACGAGCGCCCACGACAAGCTGCTCGGGGAGATCCGCGACACCCCTCGGTTGCGGGCGGAGCTGGTGGGGGCGATCGAGGAGGCCTGTCTCGTGGCCCAGGCAGAGGGTGCCTCCGACATCGTCCCCGAGCGCGCCATCCAGGAGCTCGAGCGGGCCCACGCGACGCTGGGGAGCTCGATGCAGCGGGACATCGCCGCCGGGCGCGAGCCCGAGCTCGACGCGATCCCGGGCGCGGTCCTGCGGGCGGCGGCCCGGCACGGGCTCGAGTGCCCCACGATCGAGGGTCTCGTCAGGGAGATCCGAGCGCGAATCGGGGCCGGCAGCCCCGGCTGAGCCGAGCGGGGGCGGTGAGCCCCGGTCAGGAGTCCTCGCCGCTGCGGGGCGGAGGCGAGTAGACCGGGATCGCCTGCGTGGCGATCGCCTCCACGACCTCCTGCTCCTCGGCCTCACGGGTGTCCTCGTGCTCCCCGTCGCACAGCACCCGGAAGTTGCCGGTCACGCCTCCGTCGGCGTGGATCGTGATCCCCGGCAGGATCTCCTCTCCCTCCTCGAACCCGAGCCGCTCCATGTCGAAGTGGGCGAGCCCGATCCCGTAGGCGGTGTGGGTTGGGTTCTCGCGATCATGGGCCGCCACGGCCTGCGCGAATCGCTCGAGGTTCTTGGCGATCTTCCCCGTGTCCGCCATCGCTCGCCCGGAGCGTAGCGCGCGGTTGGGTAGATTGGGCCGATGTCCGCGGCCGACGAGCGCCAGCCGGCGCTGCTGATCGTGATCGCGAGCACCCGCCCGGGTCGCGTGGGGTTGCCGGTGGGGCGCTGGTTCGAGGACCGGGCCCGCGCCCACGGGGGTTTCCGGGTGAGCGTCGCCGACCTCGCCGAGCTGCGGCTGCCGCTCGTGGACGAGCCCAACCATCCCCGCCTGCGCAAGTACACCAAGCCCCACACGCACAAGTGGAGCGAGATCGTCGAAGCCGCCGACGCGTTCGCGTTCGTGATGCCCGAGTACAACTACTCCTTCACCGCGCCGTTGAAGAACGCGATCGACTACCTGCACCAGGAGTGGCAGTACAAGCCGGTCGGGCTGGTCTCCTACGGGGGCGTCTCGGCCGGCACCCGCGCCGCCGCGGCGCTGAGGATCCCGCTCACGGCGATCAAGGCGTACCCGCTCGCCGAGGCCGTGTCGATCCCCTTCGTGGCGCAGTTCATCGACGACGACGGGGTCCTGCAGTCGAACGAGACGATGGACAAGTCGGCCGACGTGCTGTTGGACGAGCTGGTGCGGGTGAGCGGGGCCCTGGCGGCCCTGCGTGATCGTGGGGCCGGGGGGTGAGCAGAGGAGCGCCCCCCCGGAGGGGCCGCTCAGAGACCCCCGTATTCGTCGTGCCGCCGCCACCAGATGCCGGTCTCGTTGCGTCCGAGCGGGGCACGGTCGAGCCACTGGTACATACCCCAGAGCGCGTCGACCCCCCGTCCGTAGGCCGAGTACGTGTGGAACACGACGCCGTCGTCGAGCGCGAACGCACTCATACCCGGGCCCTCTTTGCGGAAGGTGACCGGATCGGTGCCCGCGCCCGAGGCGATCTGGATCAGTCCGGGGCTCTTCTCTGAGGGACGGAAGTCCGCCGTGCGAAAGTTGTAGTCGACCGCGCCCGACTCCCATTCCTCGGCTGTGTGGGTGACGTGGAAGTCGTGGTTGAAGTCGCTCTCGAACGACGACGCCCACGGGAAGCTCCAGCCCATCCGCAGCTTGTAGTCCTGCAGCTTCTCCAGCGGCGCACGCGAGACCGCCGTGAAGGCGACGTCGTGGTTGGTGAGGTGGGCCACCGAGCCCGAGAAGCCGTCGGCGATCGCCGAGCAGGACGGGCAGCCGGCGGTGAAGTCGGGGCCGAACATGAAGTGGTAGACGATCAGCTGGGAGCGCCCACCGAAGAGGTCCCGCAGCGACGCCGGGCCGTCGTCGGTGTCGAAGCGGTAGTCCTTCTCGACCCTGACCCAGGGGAGATCCCGTCGCTGCAGGGCGATCTCGTCGCCGCGCCTGGTCAGCTCCTTCTCTGCCTCGAGAAGCTCCAACCGTGCGGACAGCCACTGCTCACGGGTTCCGGTGGTGTGATCGCTCATCGCGTCGCTCCTTGTGTCGGGTGTTGGGAATCGGTCACGGCCCGGGCCTGGGCCGACTCGGCCAGCCGCTTGATGCGTACGAGACGCCTGTCCCACCGCGCCGCAACGCGAGCCATCGCCGTAGCGGCGTCGTCGAGGCGCTCGGCCCGCACGACGTAGCGCACCTCCCTGCCCTGGCGCCGGTGGGCCACCAGCCCGGCGCGGTCGAGCACGGCGAGATGCTTGGCTACCGCCTGGCGGGTCACCGGGAGCGCGGCGGCGAGACCCGTGGAGGTCGACTCGCCGTGTTCGAGCAGCGCATCCAGGACCCGTCTGCGGGTGGGATCGGCCACCGCCGTCCAGAGGGCATCCTCCTTCTGGAGGTCCGTGGCCGTCACGGTCTTGCTCCCTCTTGGCTCGAGGCCAGGTACACGACCATTTCCCCGAGATGCCTGCCCCAGCCACGTTCGTGCTGTTCGACGTAGCGTGCCCGCTCTTCTCCCTCACGGGTCACGCTCCGAATACCGCTCTCGACGACCCTGAGACGCGTGCCCCCGGCCTCCTCGTCCAGGCTGAACTCGACCAGCGCGGAGTTGCTCTCGTCCGGGAGGATCCCTTCGGGGTGGTTCCAGCGAAAGCAGAAGCGCCGGAAGGGCTCGGCGTCCACGACGAGTATCGGCACCACCATGTCCGCCTCCCTGGCCCCGCCGCGACCCCCGGGCTTCCAGGTGAGCGTCCCCTCCGCACCGGCCCGCCCGTCGACCTCCGCCTCGTCGCTGAACCAATTTCGGATGTGCTCGGACTCGGTGAGCACCTGCCAGACCACCTCTGGGGCGGCCTCGATGAAGACCTCTCGTTCGACGCTGTCCTCGGCCACGCTGCTCCTTTCCAGTACACGCAACCAATGGTTGCGTAACACGATAGCAACCATCGGTTGCGTATGGGGTCAACGGCGTCGAACAGGCGTTTCGTGGATGATCCCCCTGCCGGCTGCGGCGGAGAGCCGAGCGCCCAGGAATCCGAGCCGAGGGGAGCAGCACATGAGCTTTGACGGGACAGACATCGACGGGCTTCTGCAGGCGGGCGTCGATGCGGGGACGTGGCACGGCGTGGTGGCGCTGGTGGTGGACCGCGACGGCGTCCTCTACGAAGGAGCGGCCGGAAAGGCCGGCCCGCAGACGATGTTCCGCAACGCCTCGATGACGAAGGCCGTGGCGACCACCGGGGCGCTGCAGCTCGTCGAGCAGGGGAAGCTCGACCTGGACGGCGCGGTCGAGTCGGTGTTGCCCGAGTTCGGGGAGCTGCAGCTGATCGAGGGATTCGACGGCGGCCGGCCGATGCTGCGGGCACCGGCCACCAAGCCGACCTTCCGCCAGCTCATGACCCACACCGCCGGGCTCGGCTACTTCTTCATCAACGAGCGCCTGTTCGAGTACTTCGGCACGCAGGGTCTGGAGAGCCCGCTGGACGGCAAGAAGGAGAGCCTGCGGGCGCCACTGGTGAACGACCCGGGCACCGTGTGGGAGTACGGGGTCAACACCGACTGGCTCGGGCTCGCGGTGGAGCGCATCACCGGGCGACCGCTGGCCGAGTACCTGGCCGAGAACGTGTACGGGCCGCTCGGCATGAGCGACTCGACGTTCGCGCCCACCGCCGAGCAGCGCTCGCGGCTGCTGCCCCTGCTGATGCGGGCACCCGACGGCGGCCTGGTGCCGACCGACATCGACCTCCCGGACGAGCCGGAGTGGGACGCGGCCGGCCACGGCTCCTACGGGACGGCGGGCGACTACGCGCGCTTCATCCGGGCATGGCTGCGCGACGGGGAGCTGGACGGGGAGCGGATCCTCGACGCCGACACCGTCGCGTTGGCGTTCACCGACCAGATCGAGGGCATCACCCTGCCCGAGCTGATGAAGTCGGCCATGCCCGAGCTCTCCAACGACGTTCCCTCCCTGCCCGTGCCACAGGGGTGGGGGCTCGGCTTCCACCTCTTCAAGGTCGACCTTCCCGGGATGCGCAGCGCCGGCTCGGGCGGGTGGTCGGGGATCTTCAACACCTACTACTGGATCGACCGCTCCGCCGGGATCGGGGGCGTGATCATGACCCAGGTGCTGCCCTTCTTCGACGCCGCCATCGTCGAGAAGGTGCTGACCTTCGAGGCCGCCACCTACGCCCAGGTGGGGGCGGCCGCGGCCGCCTGAGCCGGGTGGATCCTCAGACGCTCACCGGCCCCGGGCGCAGGACGTCGGGGTCGTGACCGGGTAGGACGCGCACGCCCTCTTCGCGGAGGGCGCGCAGACGGCCGGCCGAGTTGGCCTGCGCCTCGAAGTCGTCGGCGAACACCGGAAAGCGCAGGTCGTCGAGCGTGGAGGCGAAGTGGGCGACGTCCACGCCGATCACGAGCTCCTCTCCGACCCGGACCGACTGGTGGCCGGGGGTGTGCCCGGGGGTGAGGAGCAGCATCACCGACCCGTCCCCGAGCAGGTCGTGATCGCCGTCCACTGTCACCACGGTGCGGCCGTCGACGTCGTAGTCGCGGGGGTAGAAGAAGTTGCGCTTGATCACGTCCCCGTCGTTGCGGCGCTCCCATTCACGTTGCTGCACGACGATCGGGACCGAGTCCGGCAGCAGTGTGAGCGAGCCGGCGTGATCGAAGTGGAGGTGCGTGAGCACAACCCGGGTGAGGGTGGTGACGTCCACCTGCTCGGTGATCGACTGCTCCAGCTCGAGCTCGAACATGCCCGCTTCGGGGCGCCCGTAGTAGCCGGCCGGATCCGCCACCGCGGCCGGGTGCAGGCCCGTGTCGATGAGGATCCGCTCGGTCGGGGTCTCGATCAGGTACACGGGTATCGGGAAGCGGATCCGCCGCTCTGGATCTTCACCCTGGCGCCATACGGCGGCCGAGCTGGAGAGCCAGCCCGCGTTGAACATCTCGACCTTCACGTCGCTGTTACGCCGGGCTGGACGCGTCCAGCTTGACCCCGCGGCCCATCACGATCGTGGCGACGATCGGCGGCACGCCCTTCCAGTGCTCCTCCTCGTGCTCGGCCTCGAAGCCCGCCGCCTCGATCGAGGAGACGGTGTCGCGGTTGCAGCGGCACCCGGCCCCGAAGTGGCGCCAGGGGGTCTCGAGCCGGTCCTGCCAGCGGGCCATCCGCGGCGACGGAGAGCGCACGTGCTCGATGAACAGCAGCTGCCCGCCGGGGCGCAGGACGCGGGCGACCTCCCCGAGGGCGACGTCCGGGAAGTCGACGGTGCAGAGCACGAGCGTGGAGACGACCGTGTCCACCGATCCGTCCTCGAGCGGGATCGCTTCGGCGGACGCATCCAGGGTCCTCGCCGCCTTCCCGCTTTCGCCGAGCTTGCGCTCCAACTGCCGGCGCATCGGCTCGAATGGCTCGGCCAGGATCAGCTCCTCAAGGCCGTCGGGGTAGTAGGGGAGGTTGGCGCCCGTGCCCGCCCCGATCTCGAGCGTGCGGCCGTCCGCCGTGGCGACCAGCCCGCCGCGCCGGCGACCCATGCTGCGTTGCTCGCCGCGGCGCATCATGCGGTCGTACATGGCCGCGAACACGAAGTCCCAGCGGTGCTCTCCGTGGACCTTCCCGGCCGGTGCCGTGCCGGCATTCATCGAGGGCAATCTATACGGCGTCCCCCGCTTGGGATGCTCGGCTGGTCATGTCGGGTGAGAACGTGGACCTGTGAGGAGGCCTTCGAGACCGCAGGCCTCCAGGGGACGGCCGGCGCCTAACGGTTCAACACCTGCAGCGTCTCCGGCAGCTCCGAGAGCGAGTCGATGCGCGCGTCGGCCAGTCGGAGCGTCAGCCCGAGGCTGCTCGGTCGCCTCTATCCGGGCGGGGCGGGCGTGAGGCCGTGGCGGCGCATCACCTCGGCGATCGCGGCCAGATCGGGCGGGCCGCCGGAGGGGGCGGCGACCAGCTCGCCGACCTCGCGAAAGTAGGAGGACCCGAATACGCCCGGGGTTGCGATCGCGAGGAACTTCGCATCGACGCTGCCGCGGTTCTCGAATCCGTGGATCTGCCCCCGCGACACGCACAGCGCCTGACCCGGACCGATCTCGACCGTCTCTCCGTCGATCGTCCACGTGGATTCACCCTCGAGGCCGTAGATCGTCTCCTCGAACCCGTCGTGGCTGTGCGGCGCCGGCATCCTCGTGTTGGCTGGAACGAAGCACTCGAACACCGATGCAGTTCCGTTCGAGTCCTCCGCCTCGACCAGGAAACGGACGCTCAGTCCCCCTACCGTGATGGTCTCATCGCCGATGGGTGCACCTTAACGTCCCGCGTCGGCGGATGGGAACGACTGTCGCTCGACGGAGGCACCCAGCGCCCGGAGCGCTTCGTCCTTGGTCGCGTACTCACGGATCTCGATCGCCTTCTGGTCGCGCCAGCGGTACACCCAGACCTCGTCCATCTCCACGGTCTGCGCGCTGCCCTTGACGCGACCGCGCAGGCGGAGGAGTGCGATCGTCCTGCCGGCGACTTCGCTGATCTCCATGGGGACGATCTCAAAGTCATCGAACGCCTCGAGCCACTCCGCGAACAACCGCTTGACCTGCTCGAGACCGTGCAAGGTGCGGGAGTCCGGCAGATCGGCCCGGAGGTGCCACTCGATGTCCGGATCGAAGATCTCGTCGAACTGCGGGTCGCCGGTGACCCTGTAGCGCGCCCATATCGCGCGGAGTCTCTCCTCCGTCTCGTCGGGCATTCCGGATCCCTTTCAGTCGATCTCCGGCGTCGCCACCCGAAGTATCTCAATTCCGTGATACTCCGGCGCGCGATGTACGAGTCCTCGTCGCCCGACATGGCGGAGTTGAACCGTGCCTTCGTGGCGGCGGCACGCAAGGGGGACGTCGAGGCGCTGATCGGCTTCTTTGCCTCCGACGCGGTGTGGGAGGGGTCGGCGGTCGGGACAGGCACGTTCGAGGGGCATCTCGCGATTCGTGGGATGCTCGAAGACTGGCTTGGCGCCTACGACGCGTTCGAGGTCGAGATGGAGGAGTTCGTAGATCTCGGAAACGGAGTGACGTTTGGGGTGTTCGTTCAGAAAGGCCGCCTCCGCGGCAGCAGCGGAGTCGTGCAGTCGCGCGAAGCGCATGTGTCGCTCGTCGAAACCAAAAGGATCGTGCGGGTGGCGAGCTTCCTCGATCCGAGCGAGGCGCGCGCTGCCGCCGAACGACTTGCTGCAGAGCGTCAGTAGCGCTTCCCCGGTTGGCCGGCCCCCGGCGTCTACTCGGAGATTCCCGCCGCTCCCAACCCGTCGTCGCGATCGAAGTACGCGCGGAGACGCCAGATCCTGTCGCCGCGGAAATCGAGGATCACCGTGGACGGCTGGTCGACCGGGGCGCCGCTGCCCCTGCCGCGTCCCTTGAGCCGACCCAGCACGAGCACGCTGTCGCCGAGATCACGAAACTCTTCGGACACGCCCTGGAGCTCCTCCCAGTTTTCGCTGGCGTCGGCGACGAACTGTTCGACGCCCTCGCGTCCGCGATAGCAGCCGCCCTCGTAGGCGTTCGTCAGAGCCGGCCACCACTCGAAGTCGGGGGTTGCCAGCTCGGCGAACAAGCCGTCGATGTCACGGCGGTTGTAGGCGTCGCTCGCGCGTCTGGCGACGTCCACTTTGTCGCGGGTCATGCGTGCGCGAGCATCGCGTACGGCAGCACCACGGGAGGCAACTCATCTTCCGCTCCGACGAGCGGTCGGGACCGACAGATTCTCAGATGTCCACCTTGAACCCGACGTCGATCTCGCTGGCCGGGACCCCTCCCTCAACTCCCCAGTTGTGCATGGGGGGCTCGTGCAACACGATCAGGATGTCGTCCCCGGGGACCTCCAGCGCCGTGAGCCGATCGACGATCGCTCGGTACAGACGACGCTTCGTGTCCATTGACCGCCCGGCGAACATCGTCACCTCCACGAGCGTGAACAGGTCCGAGTGGCGGTCGGGGTAGGGGATCGAGAACCTCGCATGCGGGTACTCGAGCAGGCGAACGGACGGATCGGACGCGGGCGCCTCCAGAGCTTCGCTGAGGGCGGCCGAGACGGCCTCGACCAGCTTCCTTTGCTGCTCTGCGTCGCGCCCCTCCAAGATCTCGATGCGAGCGAGCGCCACGCCGGGCACGGTACCGCAGCCAGGAACCACGTCGGCGGCGATCTCTAGGTCGACGGAGGACTCCTCCGCCAGATGCGGTCGAGCAACGCCAGCGTTCATCACATCAGGGACGGCGAGGTGATCAAGCTGATGCTCTATTGGGGCAGCGATCGCGCCCTCGCCGACCTTGGGCTGTGCCCCGGCATTACCCCTGCGTCTGCGCGACCGTCGGGCTCTCGATGATCTCGATGCGACCCGTCCGGGTATCGAACTTCGATAGCTCGGTCCTGGTTCGCGAATCGACCTGCGAAGCTCTCGGCGTGACAGGGGTACGGGTCCGCGAGGCAGCCCTGACCGATCTCCAGGCGCTGCTCGGGCTGTACGAGCAGCTGACGGGCCCCCTCGATG
>DATJOU010000370.1:0-5634 GCA_035506775.1 Solirubrobacteraceae bacterium
CCAAGCTCGTCCGGTGCGTGCGCGGGCGGATCTGGGACGTGGGGGTGGACCTCAGGAGCGGCTCCCCCACCTACGGGCAGTGGGCGGGGGTCGAGCTCGACGACGAGGGGCTGCGCGAGCTGTATCTGCCGGTCGGCTTCGCACACGGGTTCTGCGTCCTCAGCGAGGTCGCCGACGTGGTCTACAAGCAGAGCGCCTACTACGACGCCGGGCTCGAGCGGGCGATCGCCTGGGACGATCCGGAGATCGCCATCCGCTGGCCCCTGCCCGAGACCGAGCTGATCGTCTCCGAGCGCGACAGGGGCGCCCCGAAGCTCTCGGAGGTGGCGGGGGAACTGCCTTTCAGCTGGCATCCTTAGGCGCGATGCACGAGCTCATCGAGCGGGCACGGGCGCGGACGGACGGCTTCACCGTCACCCCCTCCCAGTACCTCGTGCTCGCCTACGTGGCCCTCGGGGCCCTGACCCTGATCGTGTGGACCGGGGCCGCGGTCAGGCTGTCCGGGTCGGGCCTCGGCTGCCCCACGTGGCCGAAGTGCTACGGCAGCTACTACCCGCCGCTGAACTCCCACGCGGTGATCGAGTTCAGCAACCGCCTGATCACCGGCCCGGTCGTGATCGCCGCCGGGCTCGCCTGGGTGGGGGCCCTGCGGCGGCGCCCATACCGGCGGGACCTCGTGTGGCTCTCCGGGCTGCTGCCCCTGGGCGTGATCGGCCAGGCGGTGCTGGGCGGCCTCACGGTCAAAGGGGCACTCGACTACGGCTGGGTGATGGGTCACTTCGCCCTCTCGATGCTGATCCTGGTGGCGGCCGTGCTGCTCGTCTTCAGGGCCTCCCGGGAGCGGGAGTCGGTGGCCGACACCCAGCGCGGGGACCGCGCCCTGGTGCGCTCGCTGCGGGCGCTCGTGGGGCTCGGGGCGCTGGCGATCTTCGCCGGGACCGCGGCCACCGCCGCCGGCCCCCACGGCGGGGGCTCGCCGGGGCAGAAGATCAACCGCCTCAGCTTCGACGGGCGGGGCACGATGGACTTCGTGATCCACCGCCACGCCGAGATCGCGCTCGTGTTCGGGCTCGCGGCCGTGGCCGTGTGGTGGCTGGCCCGCCGCCGCGAGGCCGCCCCCGGCGTCCAGCGCCCGCTGACGGTGCTGTGCGTGCTGCTGGCCGTCCAGGGGGCAGTGGGCCTGGACCAGTACGAGACCCACCTCCCGACCGAGCTGGTGTGGGTCCACGTGGCGCTGGCCTCGTGCTGCTGGGTGGCGGCGATCTGGTCGGCCGCGCTCGCCGGGGCCCTGCTTCCACGGCGGCGCGACGAGCCGGCCCCGCGGCCCCTGGAGCGGCCCCTGGTGCCCGCCGAGCCGCTGCGGTTCCCCGGAAATTAGGGCACTTCTCGGGCCCCCCGGCCCGGCGTTGCGGGCGGGATGTCCTGGCGAGCGGCTAGCCTGCAGCGCAGCAATGACACGCGAGAAGGGAGTCGCATGACCAAGAACGATCTCGCCGACCAGGTCGCCGAGGCAACCGGACTCTCCGGCAGCCAGGCTCGCCAGGTGGTCGAGGCCACGATCGACGCGGTCTCCGACGAGCTCGCCCGGGGTGGAGAGGTCTCCCTGGCAGGGTTCGGGAAGTTCAGCGTCAGCCAGCGTGCTGCGCGCGAGGGCCGCAACCCGGCCACCGGTGAGACGATCAAAATCGCCGCATCGAAAGCCGCCAAATTCTCCGCCGCCTCGGCCCTGAAGAAGCGACTGAACCCCTGATCGGCCCCCGGCCGGCGGCCGGGGCTCCCACGATGAAGAGCTAGATGGTTGATTCCGCACCAGCGGAAGCACGGCATCCTGCCGTGGAATCAACCACCTAGGGGCGGGCGCCCGGATGGCGCTGCAGGCCGTCGTCCGGGATCGTCTCCCAGGGAACCCCCGAGGCCGTGAACTGGCGGTAGGACGGACGGATCCCGGGATCGCCGTCGAGCGTGCCGAGGCGGACCGCGACCTCGGGATCCCCGAGCGGTTCGCCGCTGAACAGGGCCGAGCCGCAGTCGCTGCAGAACAGCTTCGGCACGCCCGTGGGTGGCTGGAAGGCCCTCAGGCGATCCCCTCCCTGCAGCAGGCGGAAGGATTCCTGGGGGACGCGCCCATTGGCGGAGGACCCGGTCCCGGTCCGGTGCTGGCAGTGGGTGCAGTGGCAGTAGCCGGCCGACACGAACGGCCCCGTGATCTCGTAGCGGACCGCCCCGCACAGGCACCCTCCCTGTAGCGGCGCCTCCGGGGATGGGGCTGCGGGCATGCGCTCAGCTTATGGCCCGAGCGTGGTGGGCCGCTCGGATTACCTCCAGATTTGTACAAATGCGCCGTCTTGACGAGGATTTGGTGCTCTGGTAGCGTCGCCCGGACAAGAGTTGGGGGCCGCCAAGGGGGGCTGGCGCGACTTTTGCGCCAACGCTTACGACGAGCCACACCACCGTCCGGCCGGAGGCCGGAACGGTTGCCTCGGGCGTGTGTCGCCGGCTCGACATTCCAATGGCAAGGAGAGTCCATATGATCGACCCAGCAACGTTGGTGTCGCGCAGCTCTCGCCGCAACTCGCTCGTAGGCGCGCTGCTCGTGGCGCTCTTCCTGATGCTGGTCGGGGCCGCGACGGCGTCCGCCACACCGGTCTGCATCAAGGAAGGCAAGCCTCTCAAATCCCCGAAAATGGGGGCCTGTCCGAACGGCTTCATGAAAATCGAAGTCGGCGAAGGCAAAGAAGGGCCCACCGGTAAAACCGGTGCCACGGGTGCCACCGGTTCGGCCGGCGCGACGGGGGCGACCGGCGCTGCCGGCGCCAACGGCACGAAAGGCGAAACCGGCGAAAAAGGCGAAACCGGCGCGACCGGCGAAAAAGGCGAAACCGGCCCTGAAGGCGTGAAAGGCGAAACGGGCGCCAAAGGCGAAACCGGCGAAAAAGGCGAACAGGGCCTGAAAGGCGAAACCGGCGAAAAAGGCGAAACCGGAGCCACCGGTGAAACCGGTGCGCCAGGATCCGCCGGCGAAAAAGGCGAAACCGGCGAAAAAGGCGAAACCGGGCCCGCTGGGCCCACCGGTGAAACCGGCGCCACCGGGCCCACCGGTGAAAAAGGCGAAACCGGAGCCAAAGGCGAAACCGGACCCGCTGGTGAAACGGGCGCGACGGGCGAAAAAGGCCCCGAAGGCCCGCAGGGCGTGAAAGGCGAAACCGGATCCACCGGTCCCGCCGGCGCGACGGGCGAAAAAGGCACCACGGGCGAAAAAGGCCCGACGGGCGAAACCGGAGCGACCGGGCCGGAAGGCGCCGCGACGACCGTCGTCGAGGTCTCCGGAACCGCTACCGGTAAAGCCACGATCCAGTGTCCCGCCGGAGACGTCGCCGACGGCGGAGGCGGGTCATCGTCGCTGATCGCCTACAAACAGAGCGTTCCGCTCAACAAAAACAACGAAGTCTCGAAAAACGGTGGCGAAGCGACGGGCTGGCTGTACGAAAGCTCGCCGGCCGCCACGGTCTCGACGTACGTCATCTGCTCCAAATAGGAACGGATAGGCGACCAAAGCCACAGCGGTAACCAGGGGGGAGGTCCTTCGGGATCTCCCCCTTTTTTGCGCCGCTGCCCGAAGGGGACATCCTCAGGCGAGCTGCAGGGAGGCGACCTCGCGGCGCTCGAGGGCCTCGGTGCGCCACTGCAGATAGCCGGGGCCGGTGTTCAGGAGCGCCTGGGGCATCAGCGGGGTGGACGCCCGCAGCACCCGTGCGATGGCGCCCAACTCGACCTCCCGGGCGTTGTTCCACGGCACCAGGAAGCGGCGCCGTAGCGTCGCCGGCAGCAGCCCGGCCGTGGCCAGCCGGATGAGGTGGCCGAGCGGCACGCGGGAGATCGCCCACAGCGGGCGGTAGTACGCCGACGCCTGCGGCGGGGAGGGTCTTGCGAGCGCGTCGAGGACTTCGTCCACGGCGGCGGTGTGGAGGAGCGTGTGCTCGACCATGTCCCCGAAGTACGCCTCGAAGGCCGGCCACCCTGGGGGGAGGTCCCGGGGACGGATCCCGAGCAGGCGTCCCAGCGTTCGCCACTGGGACCACAGCTGCTCCCGGTCCTCGTCGGTGAGCACCAGGCCGAAGCGGGCGTGGGCCGCCACGATCCCGGCCGCGAGGGTCGCGTGGACCCATGCGTAGGCCTCGGGCTCCAGCGCGTGGTAGTGGACCCCGTCGGGCCTCACCCCCCGGATCTGCTTGTGGTACTCGCGGATCCTCCGTCCCATCTCGCCTGCCTGCTCGGCGCCGGCGTAGACCATCGTGCAGGAGTAGTCGAGCGTCCTCAGCAGCCGGCCCCAGGGATCGGTGCGAAAGCGGGAGTGCTCGCTTACCCCGGCCCCGACCGTGGGATGGGACACCTGGAGCAGCAGCGCGTAGCCGGCCGCGAGCAGCACGCGGACGTCTCCCGCCCGCCGCCAGGTGACGGTCGACTCGCCGGGGACCAGTGAGGTCCACTCGCCGGCGGGGGGCATCAGCGGCTCGGTCATGCCACGATGAACATTAGGTGGACCGCCCTCGGTCAATAGCATCTGCGGCCGTGGAGGGAGGGGATCAGCCGGAGGTCCGCTGCGGGGAGCGCACCAGCAGCTACCAGGACGTCTTCACCGGCGCCCTGCGTGCGACCAGTGGGCTTGCCGAGCTGGGGGTCGGGGCGGGCGACCGGGTGGCGCTGTTGCTGCGCAACTCGATCGAGTTCCTGCAGTCCTCGGTGGCGACGGTCCCGCTGGGCGCAAGCGCGGTCCCGATCAACTGGCACTGGCGGGGAGAGGAGGTCGCCCACGTCCTCAACGACAGCCGCGCCAAGGTGCTCGTGGTGCACGACACGCTGTGGGCGGCGGTGTCCGAGTCCGTGCCCGACGGAGTCGCGGTCGTGATCGTGCCGAGCGTCCCCGAGGAGGAGTCCGCGGAGCCCCCGCCGGTCTCCGGCGGGCGTCGCCAGGAGAGCTGGCCGCAGTGGCTCGAGGCGCACGAGCCCTGGGCCAGGGCCCCGGAGAGCGGGCCGATGAGCATCATCTACACCTCGGGGACCACGGGACGTCCGAAGGGGGTCGTCCGGACCCCGGCCAGCGAGGAGCAGCGGGCGAGGGCCTCCGACATGCTCGCCGAGATGTTCCAGCTCGGGGAGGGGGAGCGGACGCTGATTCCGGCACCGATGTACCACACCGCTCCAAACGTGTACGCGCTCAGCAGCGCCGTCCGGGGGCTCGACATGACGATCATGACCGGGTTCGACCCGGAGGAGTTCCTGCGCCTGGTCGAGCGCCACCGGGTGACCGTCGTGCAGATGGTCCCGACCATGTTCGTTCGCATGCTCGCGCTCCCGAACGAGGTCCGTGAGCGCTACGACATCTCCTCGCTGCGGTGGATCGTGCACGCCGCCGCCCCCTGCCCGGTCGACGTCAAGCGGGCGATGATCGAGTGGGTGGGGCCGATCGTGGCCGAGTACTACGGCGGGACGGAGACCGGGCCGGTCACGTTCTGCACCAGCCAGGAGTGGCTCGAGCACCCGGGGAGCGTCGGGCGGCCCCTGCCCGGGGCGGTGGTGAAGATCTTCGGCGAGTCCGGCGAGGAGCTCCCTCCCGGCCAGTCGGGGGAGGTGTTC
>DATJOU010000371.1:0-2130 GCA_035506775.1 Solirubrobacteraceae bacterium
GTGACCTTGTTCAGCCCGAGGGCGCTGCGCGTGGCGTTTATGTTGCGCTGGATGTAGGGCAGCTCCAGGGTGCTCTGGGCCGGCGTCACCCGCAGCGCCTGCACGAGGGCGGGCACTATCACGCCGGCGGTGAGGGCCACGAGTATCCACAGCCCCGCCCCGATGGCGGGGAGGGCGAGACGGCGCTGGTAGACGTTGAAGACCATCAGCGCGAACACGGCCAGCGCCACGACGGCCAAAAGCTCGATCGCCGGCAGGCGGACGTGCACGTCTGTGTAGCCGGCGCCGTTGACGATGCTGTCCTTGGCGAAGACCAGGTTGTAGCGGTCGACGTAGAAGTAGCCGGCGGCCCGCACCAGCGCCATGGCGGCGAGGATCACGGAGAGATGGGCGATGGCCCGCGGGTCGACGCGCGGCGAGGGCCCCTGGACGCGGATGCCGCCGTTCAGGTAGTGGCTGATGCTGGAGAGGATCAGGACCAGCAGCAGCGCCACGAGCGTCCAGTCGACGAGGAAGGAGAGGAAGGGCAGGCGGAAGACGTAGAAGTCGATGTTCTTGTGGAACTGCGGGTCGGAGAGGCCGAACGACTTCCCGCTGCGGAACGTCAGCCAGTGCTGCCACTGGTCGTCGGTGGGGATCCCGAGGATGAGGGCGAAGATGCCGGAGACGACGGTGCGCACGGCGAGGGTGTGCCCGGCCACGACCTGTTGGTAGCGGCGCACGACCTCCAGCTCCGGGGAGACGAGCAGCGCCCTCGGGGCGATGCGGTCGACCACCCACAGGCTGAACCAGCAGACCAGGAAGAAGACGGCGAAGAAGAACCCGGCCAGCTCGAGCTTGACCTCCACCATGAGGCGCCACACCTCGGTGTAGCCGACCGACCGGTACCAGAGGTAGGTGGTGTAGAAGTTGGCGAGGTTCTGGACGACGATGACCGCGACGATGAGGAAGACGACCGCGCCCAGCACCCAGAGCTGGTAGCGCCGCACGGGACGCGCCCGGGCCGGTAGGTCCGCCGAAACTCGCACGCCAGGGAGCCTATGACCGAACGGGCACGAGCAGACAGCGGCAGCCCGGATGCACCGGCGGTTGGGTGTGGCCGGTGGGGAAGGCGACCCCCGCCACCTGCGGGCCGGCGAGGGAGTTGTCGTCGCAGTCGGGGCACGACCCGCCCCCGTCGTCGTCCTCGACCGCCCAGCGGACAAGGGGTGCGCCGCCGGGGCCGGCCGACTCGAGCACGGCCAGCTCGCCGGCTGCGAAGGCACGAGTGGTGAAGTCTCCCGCCAAGCCCTCGACCCGCGTCCCCTTCCACTCCCTGTAGGCCACCCCCGCCGCGTCCGGGCCGCCCTCGGTGTCCCCTTCGAGGTCGGCCAAAGCTTCGTTGATCCGCTGACGCAGCATCGACGAAAGGTCGTCCGCGAGCTGCGCCGCGATCGCGGCACCCGCCTGAGCGGCGGCCTCCCCGCTCGGGGCGGCCGCGCTGACCGAGGGGCCCTCCACGCGGTCCCCCGTCACCAGAAAGGCCGCACCGGCCTCGAAGGCCTTGGCCAGCTGGTCGCTCGCAGCCGCCAGGAAGCGCTCGATCTGGACCCGTGGCGGCATGAGCTCGTCGAGGACCGGCTTGCGACTGCTCTGCCGGAGGGCATTGAGAAGATCGTTCTGGTCGTCCTGCAGGGCGCGCTTGAGCGCCCGACCCAGCTTCGCCGACACCGGGGCGAGCAGGTGGTCGCGTCTCGCCAGCGACTCGACGTCCGGCTCGCTGAGCATGTCGCGGCGCCGTCCCTTCACCGGTGCGACGGGCACGGTATCCGGCCCGCCCTCGGCCACCGTGTCGCCCTCTTCGAGCTCCGGCTCCTCTCTGGCCGCGGCCCCGGGCTCGCCGTGGTCCTCGACCACCGTGTCGCCCACTGCCTCGACGGGCACTGCCGCCTCGCCGGCGGTCTCCGGCCCGGGTTCGGGCAGCGGGGCTGCCACAACCTCGTCGCTCGTCCCGGTCCCCTGCTCTGCCCCGGGGGTGGCCGGAACCGCCTCTGCGACCACATCGGCCGCGGTCTGCTCCTCCTCGAGGACCGCCTCGGCGAGGGCCCGGGCCTGTGCCGCCGCCATCGCCTCGGCCACGAGTGCCGCCTC